>CAYZYB010000249.1:0-6887 GCA_964481505.1 uncultured Planctomycetaceae bacterium
GTGCTGGGCGACGCAGACCTGCGACGTAGCGCGCAAGGTACTGGGCGATTCAACGGAACCCGTCAACGTCATGCTCCAGTGGCTTGACGAATTCATAACTATGAAGAAAATCAATGTGCTTGAACGATGCGTCCCCATTTACCTCATAAAAGATCGGCCACTTCAAATGATCATCCGAGCAACTGTCTTCCTGAGCTTCGTGTTGGCTGGTTTCGTCGAGACGCAGCTATCAGCGCAGCCGACCAATGCGGCGCAGGACAAAGATGGTGCCATCTACATTCATGAAACGTTCGGCAACTACGACATAGGCGCCGCGCCACAGATTCCACAGCTTCAGCGTGTGGACAAAGTCACGGTTGTCGATGGTGGCGGCCGAATCGGCTCAGGAAAGGTCGCTCATTTTAATGACAACGACACGAGTCGTGGCGGCGCGATGGAGTACAACGTCGGAACGTCGGCGCTCGGCAGCATGTATGTCGAGTTTGATGCGTTGAACAACGCTCCACTGAGCAAAGATACCTCGTCTTCGTGCATTTTCGGTGTTGGCCCGTGGGGGCCCGGCAAGAGCCTGGTGCTCGACTCGAAATCCAACCGAGCCTTCGGATTCGAAATGTATCAACAGAAGTATCTCAAGCTGCGAATCGGTAACGATCCTGTCGCGCAGATGGACTACGATCCTGCGATTCCGTTTAACGTCAAGATCTGGGTGAATGACCACGACAAGAACACTCTTGCGTACAAACGCCCTGATACCGGAAAAGACGTTTTGCTCAATCCGGACTCCGTTGTTGCATGGGTGAACGACTCGTTAATCGGTGAACTGACACCGGCCGGCAGCCCAATGCACCATGATGTCACCAAAGGAGATGCGGTGATTGGTCGCGTCGGATACAGTTCGGCTTCAACCAAGATCGGTGACTTTCTTATCGACAACCTACACATCGAAGATCCCGCTGGCGAATTATCGCCAGCGGCTGTATCCGACAAAGTGATGCCTTCGGCAGCGGAAGAAGTGACGCTGGAACGGATACCTGGCGCTGAGACCATTGCTTATCGCGACGGCGAAAATGCAATGAATCTGTTCGTCTACAAGCCTGATGGCTGGAAGACGAGCGACCGCCGCTCTGCCTTCATCTATTTCTTCGGTGGCGGTTGGACCAAAGGCACTCCACAAAAATCGGCATCCGTTGCTGCCTGGGCGGCTAAGAACGGTATGGTCGGTATTGCACCGGACTATCGTACCAGGAATCGGTTCGGAACCGGTCCACTCGCTTCAGTCGCCGACAGCCGCGCCGCTTTTCGCTGGGTTGTCGAACATGCGGATGCACTTGGCATCGACCCGGCACGCATCGCGGTTGGCGGTAGCTCCGCCGGGGGACATGTTGCGTTGTGGACTGCCATCGAAGAAACACCTCCCGGCTCCGACCCGACAGAATCGCCGCGGGTCAAACCTGCAGCGTTGTTCCTGACATCGGCCGTCACCGACACATCGCCGGAGACCGGTTACACGCCGATGCGATTCGGCGATGATGCGACGGCGCTGTCCCCCGTACATCAACTCGATGCCAAAATGCCACCAACACTGATGTTCCACGCGGCGTTTGATGAGCTAGTTCACTACAGCACTGCGGTTGCCCTCTGCAATAAACTGGAGTCTTCCGGCAACGCCTGCGAACTAGTCACCGTTCCCGTTGGAGGCCATGGGTTTTCCAGCGAATATTCGGAATGGAAACTGAAGGTTCGTGCGAAAATGAAAGACCTACTAAGTCGCGAAGGTTTACTGCCTGCTGTCCGCTGAAGACACTGTGCTGCCCGTGGCCGCACACAAAGTCCGTCGCGAGAACCTGGTTACTCCAAAGATGCGGTAATCAAAGTAACCTTCGGCTGTGGAACTCATGACGTCACACCAAGAGGAATTCATGATGCAAGTCGCCAATGAAAACAAGTCTTTCGGTCTTATGATTCTCGTTGTGTATTTCGTCGCCGTGCCAGTTTGCGCTCAGCTTCCAGCGGTGGACACCGCTCGCAATGAAGTCAATGCGGACGCAGGGGGGGAGGCACTTCGCTTTCCTGCGGTCGAGATCGCACACACATTTGCGCCTCCGGGTGAGTCCAACGTCCGCTCGTCAATCAAGCTCGCGGATGGTGTCGCGCTGATCGGCACCGAAGAGACGGGCGACGTGTTCAAGACGATCGACGCTGGACGGACGTGGACTAAGACCACCGACGGCCGGAATGAGTGGAAGATCCAGGACGTCCGCAACTTTCTCCGCGCCGACGACGGCCGGCTGTACGCCACGACTTCCGAACCCGCGCTCGTGTTGCGCAGCGACGACGAAGGCGAAACGTGGGATGTCGTCGCGCGCCCCGAAGCATCCCGAACCGTTGCACTTACCCAGCTCGACACCGGCGACATCCTCGTCGGGCTCCGCCGAAGTAAGAACAACAAGATCAGTATCGTCCGCAGTTCTGATCACTTTGACACGTTCGACACTGTCGTGCTCGACGAAGACCTGCCGCGTCAGAACACGACGTGCCTGTTCGATCTGGGTGACGGCGTCGTCCTCTGCGGCGTCGGCTACGAAGCGTCGGGAAAAATCTTCCGATCGACGGATGCCGGCCTGACCTGGGCGCTGACCGCAGAATTCCCCAAAGCTCGGGACGTGATGAATTTTTTCAAGATCGGCGACAAGGTGTTCGTTCTCACGTCGGGCATCGCGACTATTTTTGCCAGTGATGACACCGGAAAGTCATGGGGCAAGCACTCACAAATCTGGAAGAAAGGATTCGTCGGCCAACACGCCACACTCGAACACCGCGGCCAGAGGTTTCACCTCCTGGCCGCCACCGACCAGCGCAAAGACGTTAAGCGTCACGTTGTGTTGATCTCCGACGACGCCGGTGAGAGCTGGAACGAATGGATCGAATTGGCAACCGATCTTTCCGGTGGTGCCAGCAACCTCGCCGTCATCGACGACGGCACGATCATTGTGGGCACAGGAAACCACAGCGTGCAGGGGAAAGTATTCATGCTGAGAATCAAGTGACTCACGACGGACGGAGTTATTTGTCGGAATCAGTGAAGTGCAACGACTCGAATTCGACTCTTGATCGGCCGGGGTCCTGGTTGTAGACACCGGCCTTGTAGTAATTTTCCAGGCCGTCCCAGTAAGACACGTCCATGTCGACTTTAGTCTGCCCGTTGATTATGACGACCATTCGGCTTTTTTGAACGCGGACGTGGACATAAAAAATCCCCTGGACCGCAGCCCGAGGTCGACTTTCCTGGCCGCCAGGTTAGCCAGCGAGATCGGCCTGTTAACGTCATGGGGCGTGCGAACGTGCGACCACAGATGGTCTTTCTTGTCGCGAAAATCGCTGTGGCAGGCGATGCGAAGAAGGGGGTTATTTAGTCCTTTTTCGCCGATTTTCCTATCGTGGATCTGAAGGAAGGTGAATTGTTCCAGCTCTCCGTCTTCAGGTACGAAGACGCGGACCCGAGCGATTAAGCGCTGCGGGATTTCTGTGGCAGTGTCCCAGTCACCAGTTAGCTGGCGTAACTCCGATCGTTTACTGGCACCCTCAACAGTGAATGTCATGTACTGCCCGGTCTTGTCGAGGAAGAAATATTCGTTGCTCGCCCCATGGAAGTCGCCGCGATCGATCATAGTCGGCGAGCTGGTAGGAGCCTGCAGCTTGGAGTCGTCGAGCACGGAGCGGAACTTTTCGAGGTCGTACGGCGCCTTTTGGCCGTGGGCCGGAGTGACCGTTGCAAACAACAACACTACAGCGGACAGACCGGTGGCCAGACTTCGGGTGAGTTTCATCATTGTTTGGCATTTTTTTTGTGTTGGTCGGACCATCAGTCAAATCACCTCTTGAAACTGATGATTTCCAAACAATTCTATCTGCAGATGTTGGAAACACTGCGCTTGGCTGAATGGTGAACCCGTCTAACTCAGAACCTTGCCCTTTACATCCTAATAAGGGATGGCCTCAACCAAATTCGAGCTGCCGCTCGGGAACGCTCCGTTGTCGCTGAGAAAACCTGACTCAAGATGAACAGGTTTTCTTTAATCAGAAGCCTAATCGTTGTCCTTGACAAGCAGCGTCGCGGCTCCTTCTGGGTGACCGCTGGCGGCCGCAGTAAGTGTTACGGTCTGCGTTCCATCGACCATCTTATCGTCGATCACAGTGACAGCGAATTTGGCTGAATTTTCCTTAGCCGGAATCGTTACCGTCATCGGAGCCAGCACTTCACTGCCGTCACTGATTGTGATTGTTACTGGGAGTGATTTCGAGCGGTTCTTGTTACGAACAACCGTCGCAGTGGCAGCGCCTTGGCCGTCCGATTCATTTACAGTTTCTTCGGACAGCAAAATGATAAGCGGAGGGCCGACGTCAGCTCCCGTCAGTGGAGCCCTTGTTGTTTTGCCAGCCGAAACTTCGTCGGCTCCGATATCGAAAACGTCAACGCGTTCCTGACCATCCATGTCAACCTTGACGAAGTTTCTGTAGTCGCCAATGGCGTGATCGATCAGGGGACTGTTTCCCTCCGGGCGCCAGATCATGGCCGCATCTGCTTCAAGCAGTGGGTCAATGACTTTGATACCCGGCTTTCCTTCGACAGGTCCAAGCGACTGGCCAAACGCAATGTTGCCTTGCCACTTCCAGGATGCACCTTCGTTTCCTTCAAACAGTGGATCCTGTTCACTGAAGATGGCGTTATTCGCGATAATGACATCGTCTGCGAGAAGCGTTCGTTTGCTGGAGCCGAGTCCCTGAGAAAACACAATTGCTGCGTCGTTGACATCAACAATCGTGTTGTGTGCGATCACCGCATTCCTGACCTGCGAATATCCGTTTAAAGGTGTATCGGGTATGCCCGCGGTTATTGCAATTGCACCGTCAGCCCGGCCATCAAGCCCCGCAAAATAATTGTTCACGACGATCTGGTTCTCGCCAATCACTCGAACTCCGCCGGTCCTGTTTTTGCCACGGCCCAAAAAGAAATTGCCATCGACGACGTTTCTGTGTCCGTGTCGGAGGGTCAGAGTTCCTGCACATTCAGAAAACGTGTTGTATCGATATACGTTTCCGCAGGACTTATTGGAAATGATTTCCATTTCACCATCCAAACGCTCGAACAAATTTTGTTCGACAATCGACAGCGAGTCACTTTCGGATTGTTCACTCGTCCCAATACGAATGGTTTCAAAACCATTTCCTTTTCCAGCAGGACGGTCAGAGAAGTGATTGCTAGAGATTGTGTGCTGGTCAGGCTCCGGTGTGTCCCGCCAGACAACGAGTGTGACTCCTGAGTGATTTTGATTTTGAAAATAACAGTTGTCCACTCGATTGGAGTGTCCGTACAGAGACACCCAAAAGTAGCGTGTTGTGATATCCGGCGGGTTGCAGTTTACGATTGACGAATTGGTGAACCGAGAATTCGTAGCATGACCACGAGTCCCGCGAAACTGAACGATACTCCCGGACTGAATCGCACCGCCTTCAAATCTCAAGCCATCAACGACCACCCAGTCGCCGGAGATCTCAAGGGTCGAGTTACCATTGAGGACCACAAGACCGGGAGTTTGTGCGCGAAGCGTAATTGGTCTTTCTTCCGAGCCGATTGCCGCAAACTCAACTTGCTGATTCGCCCAAATTCCGTCTTTCATCACGACGGTATCGCCAGGATCTAGTTCTGGCAAAATCGCCTCAATTTCATCTGCATTGGAAACGAGGAATTCCTCGCCAGCAATGACGTTACTGGAAAACAGAGGTGCAACCGCGATCAATGAATAAGCCATCAGGGTCAGTAAACCCCGCGACTGTTTGCTGGGATCTAACGATTTGCTTTTGCTGATTGACGAAAAATGCATCGAGGCTCCGATTGTTCAACGAACGCGAGAAGCATGAGGTTTACTTGCTTAAACCAACTTTGGCGTGTTCGGTTAGGATTGACTTGAAGGAGGTCCGCGCCAGCAAATGGTTTTCCAGGACGTTTCCGGTGAAGATTGTCTCAAAGCCTTTGCATCGTGAGTCCGCCGTCGACATAGATCGCCTGCCCCGATGCGTACGGCAGATCTCCGCGAGCCATCGCGGCGGCAAGCTTCCCAACGTCTTCAGGCAGCCCCCAACGCTTTTCTACCAGCAGTTCGGTATTGTCGATCAGGTTGTCGTATTTTTCGGTCACACCCGCAGTCATGTTGGATTTAATGATGCCTGGCCGAATTTCGTAGACCGGGATGGCGAATTCGCCCAGGCGTGCGGCATACAGCAGGGTCATCATGCCGAGACCCGCTTTTGAAATACAGTAGTCCGCGCGGTTAAGCGAAACGACGGTCGCTGAAATCGAACCGACATTGATGATGCATCCTGCAAAGGAATCGTCGGCCTGTTTCTGTTCAACCATCCACTTGGCACAGGCCTGCGCCAGGAAGAATGGGCCCTGCAGGTTGATCTTCATGACCCATTCAAAGTTGTCTTCCGTCGCTTCGAGAACATCATCGCGTACCCTTGACGATACTCCGGCGTTGTTCACGAGCACATCCAGGCGACCGAATCGCTCTTTGATCTCATGAAGCATGGCTGCGCGATCTTCGGCGGATGCCACATCGCCCGAGCAATAGAGAACTTCTGCTCCCAGGTTTTCCAGCTTTGCGACGGAGTCCGCAACTGTCGATGCGTCGGAACGTCCGCTCAGCACGAGGTTAAAACCGTCCTCGGCGAGCTTCTCACAAATCCCGACACCGATGCCTTTTCCGCCGCCGGTTACCAGTGCGACTTTCCTGCTCATGTTGCTGATCCCTGTGTTGCCGCTACTTTATTTAAGGCTTGCCTTAACATCTTTGAGTTCCTGTCCTTCTGGACGTTTCTTGTAGTAC
>CAYZYB010000250.1:0-6842 GCA_964481505.1 uncultured Planctomycetaceae bacterium
CTGCTATTGACCGGTGACCGTGCTGTTCAGATTTTTCAGGCCGACACCACTCGTTCTGACTTCGGCCGAACCCTGTTCAAAATCAGCGATCCGCACCGCGGCGTCATTACCAGCCTGGAATTCAATCCGAACGGCACGCCGCAGACATTCGTCAGTGGTGGAGCGGACGGATCTGCCGCACTGTGGCAATGGGATTCTGAGCGACAGCAGGCAAAACGATTACGGTGGCTTTGCCAGGAAGGAGCGGCGATCGCATCCACGGCATGGTCGCCGAATGGCAAATCCATTTTGCTCGCCGCCAACGATGGCCGCATTCAGCTGATTCCAGCTAGGGATGGTGATTCTGCCGGTCGTGAATTCACCGTCAGCAAAGCTTCAGACGTCGAAGTGTCGACGGCAAAGTTTTCTTCCGATGGACGATTTTTCGTCGTCGCTGGCAAGATCAAAGACAGTGGTGAAAGTCGTGGCTGGGTTTTTGAAATGACCGAAAACGATGAACCCGAACTGCATTGCACGATTCACGGGCACGAATCGGGCGGTATCCGTTGCTGTGCCTTTCTGCCGAATAGTCCTTATCTTGTGACTGGCGGAAGAGACGGAGCGGGACTGATTTGGAACTGGCAGCCAGCCCGAAACGCAGAAGACACTGTGGAAGCCTACGAAGTCTATCAGTTGATGGTCGACAACGAGACGTTCGCGCATGACGCACCGATCAATTCGCTTACCGTATCCGCTTCTGGAACCATCGCCACGGCAAGCGACGACGGCACGGCCATTGTTTGGCACCATCCGTTCCGAAACTAAGCTGTCGATCACTGCCGTGACAGCACTTCGATGCAAAGCGCCATTACCTGATCCGCTGCACGTTGCTGCCGCATCTGCCTCAGGCTGACGCCATCAGGATTTTCGAATTTCGGTTCATCAAGAACCAGCTTTCGAGACTCACACTTCACCTGGTCTGCATCTCGATACGCGACCGTCGACCACGCGGTTCCATCCAGTTCCGCCGGCGCGTCCGGACCCAAATGACCGGTCACACTTGCAGCAATTGTGGCGTGTGGAGTCGTTGCCAGCACTCCGCGGGACATCTGCTCGCTCACTTCACGGCTCACCGCACCGCAGCGCTCCAGCATCGCCGCAGAAATGTTCAACCAGGCGGTCTTCGTTTCTAATTGATAGACCACTGCCGACCCAGCCAACACTTCCGAAACCCCAGGAATGCGGCCCAACGTTGCGGCAATTAGTCCAGCCGTGCAGCTTTCCGCAAACACAATCCGCTGTTGCTTAGATCGCAGCATAGATGTCAGTTGTTCAGAGTGCATGTGATCGACCGTCTTTACAGTTTTGAATAACTGCTCACGAAAATGAGAGCAGATTGCTCCTGGATGGCCGGGGTTGGACTGAGCTTGCGAAGGAAACCCCGGGAGTTCACTCTTGCTTCGCTCTAACCAAAACCATCTTGTTACGCTCTCTTTTCCACAAGCTTCTATTCAGGAAACGGCGGCCGGATGGGTTCATCATTGCTTCAACGATTTCCAGTCTTAGCAAATTCACAACGCCAACGTCAGCGTCACCTCGATTTTCTTCGCAGTGCGCACTATCCTTCTCGCCATGTCCGACAGCCAACTTCCGATTCGACCGTCCGAACACTTCGACGCCTTCCGCCGCTGGCTGGACATGGAAAGCGAAGCAGAACGCGAACGACTCGAAGAACGCCGCAAAATTAAGTCCTCCGCCAACGCCGAACGCGGCGGCGAAACGCTGCTGGACATGGTCGTCCGCAGCCACACCAGCGGACTCGGCGGGCGATATCTGCTGACACTGCAAAAACGGCGAGGCGCCGATCGGTTGCCGTGGCACCGATTCAAAGTCGGGAGCCCCGTGATCCTGTCGCCGGATTCCGACGGATCCGGAAAAGGCATGCAGGGTGTCGTCAGTGGACGAAAGATCGATTCACTGGAAGTCGCCGTGCCGGACTGGCCGGAAGCCGAACAACTGCGAATCGACATGTCCCCGGACGAAGTCACTCGCAAACGACAGCAGGTCGCGATGAAACTGGCCGAAAAAGCCACCGGGCAACTCGGCCGACTCCGCGACCTGATGCTTTACGAGCGCGAACCTTCATTCCGCAGCAACGTCAAAGTCAAACCGTCCGAAAGCCTCAACGATTCGCAAAACCATGCCGTCGAATTCGCAATGTCGGCCGAAGACATCGCCATCATTCACGGCCCGCCCGGTACCGGAAAAACCACCACCGTCGTCGAAGTCATTCGTCAGGCCATCGCAGGCGGCGAACGAGTTCTCGCGTGTGCTCCCAGCAACACGGCGGTCGACAATCTGCTGGAACGTCTGGTCGCTTCCGGTGAATCCGCGGTCCGCCTGGGACACCCGGCCCGAGTTCTGGAAGTCGTCCGCACACACACGCTCGATGCCCTCGTCGAACAGCACGACGCATATCCGGTGATTCAGGAAATGATCCGCGAAGCCGAACAGCTCGAACGCAAAGCCAGTCGCTACACCCGCGGCCGACCCGCTCCCGGACAGAAGTATCAACAACGCCAGGAAGCACGCGAACTTCGCAAACACGCTCGCCTGATGGAACGCCAGGCCGTCAACGAAGTTCTCGCTGATGCTCGAGTCGTCTGCGCCACCGTCAGTTTTGATTTCTCAATCATCGACGATCACGAATTCGACCTGCTGGTCATCGACGAAGCCTGCCAAAGCGTTGAACCTGGCTGCTGGGTGCCACTGAAGTTTGCTCACCGAGTCGTCCTTGCCGGAGACCACTGCCAGCTGCCGCCAACGATTCTTTCAAAACCCGCAGCAAAGGAAGGCTTCGACGTCAGCCTGATGCAACGGCTTGTCGAACACTATGCCGACACAATCACACGGCAGCTGACCGTTCAGTACCGCATGAACGAACAGATCATGCGATTCTCATCCGACAAATTCTACGATGGCAACCTGACCGCTGACAAAGCAGTCGCCCGGCACCGTCTGTCAGACCTGCCGACGATCGCCGCCGACCGCGCCGACGATGCGCCCGTCGTATTCATCGATACCGCTGGAGCCGGCTTCGACGAAGAACTGGAAGAAAACGGTCTCAGCAAGTTGAACCTAGGAGAAGGGAAAATCGTCCTCGATCAGGTGGCCGCCCTGTGCGAAGCCGGACTCAGCCCCGCCGACATCGCCGTCATCGCACCCTATGCCGCACAGGTCCGCTGGCTGCGACAAAGCTGCGAATACGACAAGCTGGAAATTGACACGGTCGACGGCTTTCAGGGTCGCGAAAAAGAAGCGGTCGTCATGTGTACCGTCCGTTCCAACAAAAAAGGAGAAGTCGGCTTCCTCTCCGATTCCCGCCGCATGAACGTCGCCCTCACCCGAGCCCGCCGAAAACTAATCGTCATCGGCGACAGCGCCACGTTGGGCGCCGACGAATTCTTCACCGAACTCCTGCAATGGTTCGAATCCACCGGCGCCTATCGCTCCGTCTGGGAAATCATGTCAAACGAAGACTGAGGGACGCGGTGACCGGAAAATCAACAAAAATCAGAGCAGAAACAACAACCAAAGAGCACTCAACCGGGCTCCTTGAACAAAGAGTTTGAACTTCGGCTCGACAAATCTGCGAAACACACAACCAGACCGACACGCTCAAGAAAAAATTAACCCGCCATCAGCGACCACGCGAAGTCAAACTCTCAATTGTTATTCCCCCACTGCACTACGTTTGACTAAGCCAATCCGAACGAGTCTCACCGGTTTGCTTTGCCTGATAGTATCTGCCGGTTTGAACTTCCAAGCAAGTCAGCCAACCAGAACCGCAAGCCCAAGTATCAATGCACGTTGCATGGGAACGTGATTTCGGAACGCCGTCTTTTTGCGAAGTATGACCGCACACAACATGTTTGCCAGAAATGTGTGGACCAATCGAATCGAAGTCAGCCCAGTAAAGTGCGTCGTCGAATTGGTCGGCCATTTCTACTTCGGAATCGAGTGCCGCGTGAACGAAGATGTGAGTGTCCGTTTCGAAGTACGCGGTCAAGCCATCGATAAACGCCCAATGTTCATCCGGAACGGATTGAATTCCGTTGTCGCCGCCGTAATCGCGAATGTATGAGTCCCACGTTTCGCCGCCGCCGGACGTTGCCCACGAACGCATCGAGTGCATGCTGCCGCGAGCGTTTTGCATCATGATTTCGTGATTGCCGCGAAGGCAGACGTTGTTGTCAGCCGGTAACTGGCTGAGGTGCTGGATGACCTTAGCGGAGTCTGGGCCACGATCCACAAAGTCGCCCAGCCAAACGACGCGATCTTCTTCGGAGATTCCAGCGAGCTGAACGACGGCAAGTAAAGCGTCGAAGCAGCCATGAACATCACCAATCGCAAACGTTTTCATACGCGAGTGTGGAATGTTGTTGATCCGAATAACGAATTGCAATCTATGTGTCGGCAGGGATGCCGACTCATAGATTGTGCGTTGAAGTTTTCCGCTTTGTGGGCGGTGAAGACGAACGTCATCTTCTTGCGGAATCAATCGGTCTGATTGATCCCGCAGGTGGGCAGCTTACACGACCTGCGGGGCTTGTCACTCGCGGCATGGGATACTGTGGAGGTTCGAAGACAACGGATGTTGCAGTTCGCTCGAATGCATCGGCGCGGATGATTTGGCTCGTACACAGGCCGCGCAGCGTGAAGGACTTCGGGCGACGGGGGCTCGGCGATGGTCGACGAAATGCAGGCGGAAAGTTTGTTGTTGAGTGGTCTCATCCGCTGGACTCTTTGGTTCGATACCACGCAGGGCACAGGTTGCTGGCAAAGACATCTCGCCAACTGGTCCGGTGCACGCGCTCGAGTCGCTCCAGCGCGTGACCGCACGTGGGGCAGGACCGAGCGAACTCGTCCGCTGCGTCAGACTCAACCGCCGCGACAGACTCGTCGGTGGGGGTGGTTTGTTCCGCAGGCTGAACCGTCTCACCGAACAACGCGCGGCACTGGTCGACGTAGCGTTGCCGGTGATGGTTGCTCCAGCCGCCAAAGCGGCGACTTTTTGTGAAACCTTTGGGCAGGACATGAAGGCTCCACCGACGCACGAATTCTTCGGCCGAAAGTTGCACGTCTTCGGTTTCGTCGCTGCCGCCGCGAGTCGTTCCTGTTCGAGCGGTGAATGTGACCGAACGTTGATCGATATGCGTGATGCGTTGATCGGAGATCGGGCCGCCCGTCAGATAACGAGCCAGATATTTCACGACGGCCGCAGGTGTTGACGCATCGGGCGGCGGCTGGATGTACGTCACCCAGGACTGCGCTTCCAGCGGCGCGAGGAAGTCGTCGAAGGCAGCCTCATCGCGCAGGTAAGCCCAGTCGCCGTCGAGTTTTAATTCCTTCTTCGCATGCAGTCGACGCAGGCCGGCCAGAAATTCAAGAGGTGTTACGCGTTGCAACCGAGCCATCACTGAGTTACTTGCCGACGCGATCAAACCTGTAGATCCCCTGACCACTCACAGATTCGATCGCGTAGTAGACTTCACCGGCTTCGTCTTCACCGAACGCCATCACGGGGATTCCCGTTGACGCAATACTATAGTTTTGCACGGCCGTCGCTCCGTTTCGTTTTAAAGCCCAGATGCGACCGGTCACATAATCAGCATAGAGGTATGCTCCCTGCAGTTCCGGTAAACGTGCACCGCGATACACGCATCCGCCCGTTATCGATTTCCCAATCTGGTGATCGTACTCCCAAACAGGATTGACCAGAGGGTCATCGGATTCCAGCAACTTGTTCCCAAATGGAAACGTCGCTTCGCGGACACTCCATCCGTAGTTTCCACCACGTTGAACGATATTAATTTCCTCCCACAAGTCCTGACCAACATCAGCGGCCCACATCGCTCCAGTCATGCGATCAACAGACAGTCTCCAAATGTTGCGAAAACCGTATGCGAATATTTCCGGGTGCGCGCCTTGACGATTGACGAAGGGGTTGTCGGCCGGAATGCCGTAGTTTTTTCCATTCTGTTTTGTGTTGACGTCGATTCTGAGTAGCGATCCCATCAGGGTGTTCAGATTCTGGCCGTGCCCGAGTGGATCGTTGCGGGCACCACCGTCGCCAAGTCCGATATACAAGTAGCCGTCGTGTCCGAATGCGATCGAGCCACCATTGTGGTTGGCAAACGGCTGCGGGATTTTCATCACGACTTCTTCACTGGTGGGCTCCGCAACGTTCGCATCGGTTGATGACACGGTGAATCGCGAAACAACAGACGTCCGTGGTTCACCAGTTGCCGTATAGCAAACGAAAAATTGTCCGTTGTGTTTGTACTCCGGGTGAAACGCCAGCCCGAGAAACCCCTCTTCGTTATTCCTTTTCCAGTCCGCAACCTGATCGCGAATATTGAGGAACAACTTAGCTTCTTTCGCCTCAGGGGAATTGGGGAAGACATAAATCGCGCCGCGTTGAGTTGCCACGAACATTCGATTGCTGCCATCGCCGGCATGAGTCATCACAATTGGGCGTAACTTTTGTGTCTTTCCATTTTCGTCGATGCTCTCAAAGCCCTCCCATTTCAATTCAGGAAATGCGGGGACACCCTTCAACGGCAGTTTTTCTTCTGTCAGTGCCGGCAAATCTCCAGCACTATTAAGTTCACGTACTTTGATATTTCGAAAGGCCACAGCGTTGCCGTGATCCTGCAGGCAGATGTGTCCTCTGGTGGCCTTGCCGAATCGCGGGTACTTCGCAAACTTGCTCGCAGCCACACGTTTGTTCCACTGTGCGTCCCCTTTGCGAAATCGATAATAGCTAACGCCATTCACGGCGACTTCTGACTGTCGCGAAG
>CAYZYB010000251.1:0-6829 GCA_964481505.1 uncultured Planctomycetaceae bacterium
ATCCAGTTCGGCAATCCAGCGAAATCGATCGCCCGGCACGCGTTCTCCGGTCACAACCGGACACAAATCGTTAAACCAAAACAGGCTCAACCAACACCAGAACCCTTTATCGATGCGAAGCGTTTCGGTATCTCGACGCAACAACGCAAACACATGCTCGGCAACTTCCATCCGAGTGTAAGCTTCGATTGGGCCGACATTGATTTTCACTTCAACAGCTTCTGAGAGTTTCTCATCCGTCAGCGCGTTCGTTGGCAGCCGCGAATTCGGATTGTCGCGCAGGCGTTCGAGAAAGTTCTCGAAGCGTTCGATGCCTTCTTTGGTTAGTCTGCGTGCGAGCATGTTACGTTCTCCCACCGGTTGTCGTAGAGTTCCGGGTCATGTTCCCTGCTCCGATTCTCGCCAAAAGTCGCGGAACAATCGATCCGTGCCACGCCATTGACAAAACGCCAGCACGGCTGAATCGATCCATTCGGCATCGAGCTCCGGATCCGGATCTTCCGGAACGTCGCCGGCTCCAGGAAACGAAGACGCGAAACGCAGCCATCGTGCGGCCCAGTCGTCTTCGTCTTCGAAGTACCGGTATTGATCGATCAGCAGCACACGTGTGAGAATCGATCGCAGCACTTCCGGCAACACCATCGACTGAAACATAGGCGAACGCACCAATGCATGTTTATTCGCCATGCGGTAATTGACGAGCAGAATCGGTTCGTCGGAAAAATCAACCTTCCAGACTTCGCGCCCCAGATCGTGAACTTTCACGTTAAACAACGGTATACGACGAGTGCGGTCTAAAGCTTCGCCGGTGGCAGCGATGCGGTCGGCAACACCCAGCAGTCGTCCACGCGGCTCGTCGTTCGAAACGACCTTCACGCGAAACTTAACGCCTTCCAGCGCGCCGAATTCGGTGAGTCGACAGTTTGGTGGCGGTATTGGACGTGTGACTGTTCCGAATTCGAATCGGGAGAGTTCCAACTGCCGATACGCTTCGACGATCACTGCTGCGGTTTCAGGGAAGCCATAGCTTTCGAGAGACATTCGTGCTGAAAACCAGGCCTGACCGTTATCCGACGTAAGGCTGATCTTGACGTGATCCTGAGCGATTCGGCGGCGTCCGGTAAAGTTAAGTCTTGGCATACCGGTTACCCCTTTCCACTTCGACGTTTGTGGAAGTTGGCTTTGCCATTCTCAGGTGCTTCATCTGCCTTAACGCGCACGTCGAGGTACAGGTCGCGGTTAGCGTCGAATCCCGTGACCGCGATATCAAAGGTGTCGTCCTCAACGTGAACCAGAAGCTCATTGCCGTCGAGGAATTCGATTTCCGCTCCGTCCGTTGCGAACTGAATTGGCGCTTCGGCGAGGTCAAAGTCTTCGGCGGAGTACTTTCTGAGTGGATTGCCGTTGCGTCGGTCGTAGGCCACTTTGACTTCAAGCTTCGTCGGACGTTCGGATTTACGATCGCCGTAGAAGATTCGGAAACCGCCCTTACGACGGCGAACGCGGAACGGCTTTGGCCTGGATGGACCGCTGAGTTCTCGCGGGCTGCGCTTGGCTGCTTTTTGTGCCGCAGACTGCAGGATTTCGTAGTCAACCAGGAATCCCTGCCGATCATCGTCGGATGCGATTGAGAAGACATCCAGCAGTAACCGAGGATCCTCTTCACTGGGATCGCGAGCCAGCATTTGGCAGATTTCCGCTACCGCGTTCTTCACGAATCGCAAAGTCGCCGTTCCGTTGACATATTTCCCCTTAAAGTGCGAAGAGGATTCGCTCCAGTCGGTGTGTGCAGGGTTTTCTGCGTCTCCCAGGCAGCGGGCGAGAGCGGGATCGTCAACGCAAACGATGGCTCGCAGTTCTCGCGTGAGTTTGCTGCGAACTTCCGAGACCAGAATCCCCTCGCGAATAAACAGCGGTCGCTTCAGGTGCGAACCCTCGGCCTTTTCGAGAAAGATGTCGAAGTGAGATACCTGATCATCGCCGCCCTTCTGACGAACCATGATCGGCACACGCAACGCGACTTTTTGATAGGTGGAATACAGCTCGCGGACTTCGTCAAAGACATCATCGTCGAATAATTTCTTCGACCACTTCGGCGCTGCAACTCGGTCAGGAAGGTTCAGTAGCGGCATCCCCTGACTGCGACGATCCATGCCCCAGACAGCGAGGTCCAGCAACGGCTTCACCAATGCCTGCTGCGCCGGTGAGAAGGAATTGACTACGTCGAAAATTGAGTCAGCACTGACCACAAGCTGGCTGTTGGGGCCCTCGACCGTAATCACAAGTTCGTGATTCAGAATCGGTTGAAAATAATCTTCTGTAACGCAGTGAGCGATCCTGTCGGCTGTCCAGTCTGAATCACAGAATGGGACAACGACCGATGTCCCGAGTTCGCCATTGCGTTCAAGGCAGAAGTCGGTTTCGAACTGATCGATGACGTCCGCATCTTCAACGGGAAGCTGCACGCTGCCGCGAGAAACCTTCTTTCCAAACCAGCCGTCCGGAGTGTAGCTTTTGTTGCTAACCTGATGAGATCGCAGAATCGACTGCCCGACCAGCAATCGCCGCCCGTCGTCCTGCCTGACTGTCACCGCGAAGAATGTTCGAATGCGACTTGATCGCGGGAAGACAAATTTCCCAAGTCCCCAACGCCCGCGATCTGAATCTGATTTGTTCGATTGCCCCTCCGCGCGAAAGAAGTAATAGAACGGATTTCGTGAGCCTTCGACTTCGTGATACTGGTCGACATCTCCCGTCAGTCCAGTCGTCCCGCTGTCTTCGTACACCAGAAATCGCACAGATTCCTCTTTGGCCGGTGTGTCTCGGAGCCCGCTTTTTTCTGCGTTGAAGTGCTGCCAGGCGTTTTTGAACCACGGCTTGGCCTGTTCCGGGGGCAGAGCGTGAGTTTCTCCGGACAGAAAGATCCGAACAGCGACAGGACCATTGGCTCCAGGTCGTTTTGCGTCGAGCGAATTCTGAATCGCTTCTCGCACCAACGCGCGCAGTTCTGTGTCAGCCGCGAAGAATTCGCCCTGAGTTGCCTCACGATTTTTGAACCGTGGGTTGACCTTGTTGAACTGCCAGCCGAGCTTCACTTGCGACCATCAAAAAGGAGAAAGAACACACATCTGCAAACGGGATCATCCGCCACTCCACAAGCCTACAGCGGACCGACGACTGATCAAGAAGCGGGGGAATGGCTCATCGCAAATTCACGATTCAGGAAAACAACATGCCCGTACCTTCCCCAGCCTGTCGTCACGCAGTGATCGTTCCTCCCTACATTGCCGTCACAATCGGCAGAGTCGGTCTGAGGTGCCGGTCGGTCATTGCCGTCCGTTGATCTGTTCTGCAGTGGCAATTGCGGACGCCACCGGGTCAGCATCGAGTCGCCGTCGGGCGATTATTCGTCTGTGATTCCGGAAAGTGAAGCAGCTTTTCGCGAACGCCATTCGCCCCTGCGTTCGACGGTGGCATTGAAGAAAAAAGACTGCAGCTGGACTGCGAGCTTTTCCCCGTCGAACGTTCCCACGCGAGCCTTAAGTTGAGCTTGTCGATTCGAGCCTAACATCCCAATCTGTAACGAAGACGGATCAGAGAAGCAGCTTCGAAGCTGGGCCGCGACCGCCAATTGAAAGCGGTCTTCCGGATACAGCGGCACGGAAACTGTCGCCAGCGCCCACCGATCGATCCGGAAAGGATACCACTCGCTAAGTGCAGCGGGGGATCCGAGAAATTGACTCAGTTCCGGCGAAAGTTCAGAGACCGCTGCTTCATGAATGTGTACGCGGACAACTTCCGGACGCGGCGAATAGACTTGCCAGGACGGCCAGTTGTCGGCCCATCCCCAATAGGCCGTCAGAGGGAAAATGACAACGAATCCGGTAAATAGCTTCGCCAACGCTGGTCCACTTCGAGCCTCAGTCAGCGGTGACATCGCCGGTCGCGTTGAGAACAGAAAAACCACAGCCAGAAGAAGGAATGCATTCCAGACAATCACGGCAAGGTGATGATTCAAACCGAAGGGGCTGAGTGCAAAGATCAGTGTCGCGTGGATTACGACGCTGCTGAGGAGTCCGAATCGCTGCAGCTTTGGAATGAGGAGACAGATGCCGGTTAAAAACTCGACGGCAGACATAATTGAACACACCACGAAAACGAATGTGGAGTTGTGCATGAGATGCTGGTTGCCGATCGAGTTTACGACAACCGCCAGCACCTGGCGGCTCATGCCGGTATCAACATCCGGGCCCCAGCGTGAAGCTGCCGCGTAAATGTATATTGCCGCCAGTGATAACCGGAACATCGCCAACCACGACGGACGCGGTAGCAACAAAGCTTGCAGGACCAGCAACAGAAACAGCCAATGCCACGGCTGCAAACGATGTTGATTCAGCAGCACCAAAAGCACGCCGCAAACGACGCTCGTCCACATCAACAGGTTCGGGGGCGTTCCATTTCTACCGACGGTTCCTTTGCGGAATCTCAGCGCCGCCATCCCGCCTGCAATGCACATGACGATGGTGAGACACTGATCCACTATCGCAGGAACGTTTCCAAACGCGCTAAGCAACGGTATTGCCGGGAATCGATCAATCGTAAACCACAATGGCCAGGTGAAAGCGACAAGCAGAACTTCAAACACCAGCAGGAGTGCCAGAAATCGATCTGCAGCGTCAACCGATGAATGTTGTTCTCCCTCTCCCTCTGTAGCGTTGGTTTCACTCATTCCGACACGGGCCTTAACGTGATCATCACGGTGCTGGCTGCAGTCGGGACCTGGGGAATTCGGCCGCTCTTCGCCGTCCGCGAATCTTCTACCACTTCCGCGCCGCGAAGTGAGAATTCGAGGTCGTCAAGCCATGCCACGGCTTCTCGTGATCCATCCGAAAGTTCCACAAAACGCAGTGTTTTCTCCAGAAATGGCGGCTTGTCGATCCAGTCGCCGGTGACTTTCAATTCGTCTGTGGAATGTTGCGGTGGAACGCGAAAAACAACGCACGTTGGCCGCGCTGGCTTCTCGGCAAGAATCCATAGTTTCGCACCAGCTTGCTGAGCGTGCAGTGTTGCTCCGAGTTCTGTCAGAAGATCGTATCGCTTTTTGAAATGCCAAACCGGATTCGGGTGAGTCGTGCGGTAGACCTCGACCAGATTCAATCCAACGGCCCGGCGGCCCCGTCGTCGTTCTCGACGAATGCGCAGCAGGATGTACTGGGGTTGTTTTGTATCGACCATTGAGTCGAGTCGCCGGAATGTTGACTCAAACAGTTCGTCGAGGGCCCTGGGATCTGTCACGGGTTGCCGAGCGACCACATCCGGCAGTTCCATATATCCGAGGGCCCTTCCTTTGCGGTACAGCGCGTCGATCGTTGCCTCATTGACAGAATCGGTCTGTGGCGAGTCGTGGAGTGAGGTTAGCAACGCGTCTGCCGCGTCAACCACTTTCTGCAGATGCTCTTTTCGTATCCGCACGTCATCCAGAGTGTGGAGTTTCGACCGCAATGCTTCCTGCGTTGGTCCCAATGAAAGCTCCTGAAAGACTTTCGGCGTGGTTCGGCTTTCCGTTTTCGGAGCAACCTCCTCCGGTTGGGCTACAAGATGGTCTTCGTGAAATTTTAGTGCTCCCCGGCTGTCCAACAACAGCGAATTTATCGCGGCGGAATAGCGATCCGAAATCTCCGATGTCGAGAGATCGGCGATCAAATGCCGCGATTCATCGGAGAGATTCCCGTCCAGGTCGAAGTCTGTGACGCTGCAGGTTCGTCGGTTCGCGACAATCGGTGTCGCAAATTCAATGACGACACGATCAAAATACTGCGGGTGAAAGCTGCGGAAATGACGGAATCTTTCGTTCAGCTCTTCGTTGCCCAATGCGTCGTCGTTTTCGCCGTTCATCAGATGTGCATTCGTGAATTCCTCTTTGACCCACGTGCGATTTCGCTGCTGTATCGTCTTCAACGCCGGACCGCCATCTTTTTGATGCACAAACCCAGCCCACGCTCGAACCGGCACCGGCCACGAATCGTCAACTCGCAGCCAACGCCCTGACAGTCCGCAGATTCTTCGGCCATCGACCGGTGTGCGAACCAGAAACGTCGCAGCCTCTTCCGCCAGCAGCCTCGGCGCATCTACCGCCGCCCCGAAAAATGCCAGGAGCGCGACCAGCAGATTCGAATTTCGCGAGAAAATCATGCGACTGTGCGCACGGGCGACTAACGCGACCAATGAACGTGTCACGGAGTTGAGGGTGAACTGGCTGTCGGTAGGCGGAGGCATTTCGTTTGGAGTGAGTTTCGGATGTGCGGTAGCCCATGATTGATGGACTCCGTGTTCTCGTGTCTGTCGGCAAACGTCTATTCGACTGGAAAAGGGCACTATGGCAATCGTTTGTGGTGGCGCGTTCTAATGGACGTTTTATTTCGGGCGAGCTTTGTTGTTGGCGACATGTAGAATGCCGGCGAACAATCCCTGGATGACTTTTGTCATGTGCGGCAGGTCGAGTTTTTGCCATTCGTCGGTCGGCTGATGGTAGTCGGAATGCAGCGAGCCCGCGGAAAAGCTGTGTGCGACCACGCCGCTTCGAACGAACGATGCGTTGTCGCTGCGTGTGTACAGCATTTCGCCCACGTCTTTGCGATCAAACACGGTCACTCCCATTCGCTGAGCACCATCGTTCATCAAGGTTCCGAGATTGGAATGTTTCCAAAAGGCGACCCCGAGATTCATTCGCGAGTCGTGTCTCATACGCACCATCATGTCGATCTGAAGTTTGGAGCCTTGATGACTCCGTGCCTACATCGATTTTTCGACGAATGCTGTTGAGCTCAGT
>CAYZYB010000252.1:0-6828 GCA_964481505.1 uncultured Planctomycetaceae bacterium
GGTGCGTGGTGAGTGGGAAGCTGCCATGTTGCAGAGTTGACGGTTTCTATCTGTGTTCCCAGTGGTGTCGACCAATAATGCTGCGTTTGGTTCTGGTATCGATATCCTCTCCCGAAGTTGTTGCGACTGTCGAGATCCTTCTGGCTTTTGAAGAGCGGCACTGGTTCGAATTGGGATTTTCGCTGACCATCGCCAACGACCATGACGAGGTTGCGCACGCCGGCTGAGTTACTGTATTTGTTCAGTAGAAGTTCCTGTCTCCAAAGGAGTTTATCTTCCACATCACGAAGTTCGATTCGAGCGTCATGCCATTCGCTGAGATCGTAGATCCCGCCGAATCGCCGTACTTGCGTTTCTGAGAGATAGACGTCTCCCATGTCGATCGACATGCCCTGCCATTTATCGAATAACCGCAATCGGCCTTCGATCGGTCTGTCGGTGTAGTTGCTAAGGAGTAGCGCCAGTGAAGTGGGCCGTGTGACATCGCACAGGTTGGTGAATCCCAGTTCGCATTTCACATCAAGTCCGTTGATTTCCACCGCGCCGGGCGTGGCAGTGGCCTGAGCAGCAACGTTCTGTGAGAGAAGGCCGGCAGTCACCATTCCCAAAAGAAACATCGTAGCGCGGATGGGGAGGTTTTTCGCGATCATGAATTTTCCTCCCCGCTGCGGACTTCGGCTTGATTCGATGCGGCCGGGTTTGGCGTCTTGAATTCGTCTGCTTTGCTTTCGATGGACTGAGCGGTTGGAGGTTCTGTGAGGTAGGCGGTTCGTACAATTCGAGACTGCCGCCGAATCAGCAGTATGCAGCCGACAAAGAGAACAGCGTGTACTGCGTGGAACCCGAAGAAAAACGGATCCACCAGAATCCTGCTGTTCCTGGACAGCTCCGAAAACAGAGACAGTATCACAACAAACGGTGACGCTGTCGCAATCCGTGGCGCGAGGTCTCTGAGCCACTCGATGTTCCGCAATTCGCGAAACCCATCCACCATCATCATTGGAGCCAGAAATCCTCCGCAGATAAATACGCCGTACAATGCTGCTACGATGAGAAACGGGACGATTTTTACCCAGGAATTCAGGCACAACCATCGCTGCATGAGATAGGTGCCAGTTCCGCAGATCGTCAGCACCCAGGTTCCCATCACTGCGACACGTTCGAAATCAATGAACTGCTTGTAGTAGCTCGAAATCACGCCCTGATAGAACACGACGTGACCCTTATGGTCGTCGGCATAACTATCGAACAGATATGGCAGCCCAACCGTGATGGCTGCGGAAATGGCTGTAAACAGGAAGAATGCGATCGTATCCAAACGGGCGACTTCGAACTTTCGTCCGAACACGAACGGAATTTTCTGAAACGTTGTGTTGCGTGTGTGCGAGAAAATGTAGATTGCGAATGCCATCGCGAATCCGTGCGTTGTCAGGCCAAACACATGAAAACCGTAAGCAAACCAACCGTTGTAGTTTTCCGCCGGTCGTGACGTTGCTTCCTGTGAAAAAACGTACCAGCGGATTGCAGTGAATGCTGCGAGTAGCAGCGTGAGTCCCAGGAAACACGTGCCCCAGCGAAACAACCCTTCATGACGCCGAAACGTTTCCGTACGGTTTTCATAGAAGAAGGCCAGCTCTGATGGACGTTGAATGTGATGGCGAAGTCGGAAACGCCGCTTTTTGGTCGCATCGCCCGTTTTAACGACTTCTCCAAACGTGCTGTTGTCGCGAATGATGCCGTACAATGGACCCAGATAAATGCCCGCAATGGACACACAGGCGATCGTTGCCATTGCCGCCGTACACAGCAGAAAGATACTTGGGAATTCCGTCTGGTAGTAGCCGCTGCCAGCGTACACGACATTCCAAACCGGCTGCATCAGCGCTGGAGCAGGAGTCAGCACAAAGGGGTTTGACCACAATGGCATTGGGATGCATCCCAATCCGACCACCCATCCCGCAACAATGATCACAATGATTGCTGACAGCATTTCGTTGAGAAACAGTGAAAGCCAAAGCGTTACCAGGGCTAGTGTGATGCAATACAGCCACACCAAAAAGAGACAGGCCAAAAAGATAACCGGCTTGACGCCGCCAAGTGCGAGCGCGAGAACGGCATAGGGAATCAGCAAAAACAGAATGAGCGCGAGGAACAGATTCTGAGATGTGACTTTTCCGATCACGAACCGAATGGGCGAAATGCCGCTGAGTACAATTTGATCAAAGTAACGACCAATGCGCGGGCCCCAGAAAACCGAGATCAGTCGCAGGGGAATGACCAGAGTGGCAATGGCAGTCGCTCCACCGAGCAAAATCAACGACAACAGTTGGCCAAATTCCAGGTGCTGCGTCAACTGTCGAAAGAACCGATCGTTCGGATCCATGATCAGCGGCAGCACAACCATCAGCACAGCGCCATTCAGCAGCAGCGCGACAGAACCAATGGTTGGTGCTGACAGCAGACTGGCCTGATCTCGACCGTAAGTCGGACTGTCGCGAAATACCGAAAAGAATCGTTGCAGGAAATTCATGTGACTTTCCCTGCTGTAGAACGCATGAAGATCTCTTCCAGGTCCGCTTCGTCTTCCATGAATTGCAGAATGTGCAGGTCGCGATCTAAGAGTTCTCGCAGCAAAAAGTTGCCGCTGGGTTGTTCGCTGGTGACGACCAGAAACTGATCTCGCCGTTCACACGTTTTCACATCGGGAAGGCCGTTGATGACTTCGGCAGCCTGTTCCATCTGAGCAGGGATCACTTTCACTCGCAGAATGCGATCGACGGCTCCCGTTTTTTCGCGAAGAGCTTCCAGCTTTCCGTCAAGCACCAGTTTGCCAGCTTCCAGGATGCCGATTTGATCGCTGATTTCTTCGATGTCGGGAAGGATGTGCGAACTGATGATGATTGTCTTACCCAGACCAGCCAGCGATTTTACGATCTCACGCAGTTCTGTGCGAGCACGCGGATCAAGTCCGCTGGCAGGTTCGTCCAGGACTAATAGTTGCGGATCATGTAGAAGTGTCTTGGCGAGTAACAGTCGCTGACGATTTCCCGTGGACAACCCTTTCACCATGATGTTCTCGCGACCGCTGAGGTCCGTGAGTTCACAGACGTCTTTGACGCGATTGCGGCGTTCGCGTTTGGGGATCCCGTGGAGGCAACCGAAGTAGTCGAGGTATTCGCCGATATTCAGATTCCGTGGACTGCCGAATTCTGCCGGCATGAAGCCCAGCTTCTGTCGCACGGCTCTCGGGTTGGCGATCACCGACTTCCCCTGAATTCGCACATCACCCTGATCTGGCTTCGCCAGCGAACAGATAATCCGCAACAACGTGGTCTTACCAGCTCCGTTAGGGCCGATCAGTCCCAGCGTCTGACCTTCAGCGATCTTTAGTGACACAGAGTCAACGGCGACGAGGTTGTCGAAAGTCTTTGTGACATTTTCAATTTCAACAACCGAATCCACGAACGTTTGCTTTCCCTTGTTGGGGCTATCCGAAAGTCGTCCGCACGCCGGCGGTCCATTGACCCCACTGTATCGAACCGCCGGGCACAGAACCAGACACCGTGTAGTCGTCTGTCTGTGCAAAATCTTGCACGCATTTTCTGATTTTGCACGTTTTGGCGATCTGCAATTCGATTTTATTCCACAGCGTTGGATTCACATCGACTGAACTCGATCATTCAGGTCAGCCACTATTCTAAACGGTCGTCGTATGATGCGAATGTCGTCGAATCCAGGTCGGTCTGGCCGTGCCGCAATCGAGAGTTCGTTGCAAAACATGTGACGAGCCTTTCTTTTCGAATGCGGCCCAATGTCGGGCACGCAGGTGCCTCTGGGATTCTCTGGAATTATTCGGATTTCCGCCAGGAATGCTGCCAGAGGGTGGTCTAATTATTCAGCCGAGTATCAATTCTGAAAGATTGACGATTCAGATTGTCTGATCCCGACCAAAACCTGATTCAGCAGTTCCGCGAAACCGGACAGCAGAGATTCCTTGAGGAGCTGCTGCAGCGGCATCTTGCATCGATCAGAAACCTGGCCTTTCAGATGTTGCTCGACCACAACGCGGCAGACGATGTGACTCAGGAGATTTTTGTGCGAGTGATTCGCGGGATCGATCGGTTCGAAGGACGATCCGCGTTTTCGACGTGGCTGATGGCCGTCGCCATGAATGCGATTCGTTCTGAACGACAAAAACTCGGCCGATCCAGGCTTCAATTTCATGCCGATCTGCCGGAACCTTCGACAACAATTCTTGCCTCGCCGGATGGAGGCGTGCTGCAAAAAGAACTCACCAGCGAAATTCAGGCAGCCCTGGCCGAACTGAAACCACAATTTCGGGCCGCCATTGTACTCGTGTGTCTGCAGGGACTGCCAGCGGCAGACGCTGCGACAATGGAAGGCTGTTCGGCAGACACAATGTACTGGCGAGTTCACGAAGCTCGCAAACAATTGAAAAAACTGCTCGCGGAGCACCTGCAATGAACAACAAAGACAACCAACTGGACGCGATGCTGCACCACTGGGCCGAGCAGGCGACTTCTGCGAATCAACTCGCAAACCTTAACGATCGCATTGTCTCGTCACTGACAAAACCGATCATCCACACCAGTCTCAGTGCAGCGCAACACGACCTCCGGGCGCCGTCCATGACGGTGGTGCCCGATCGTTTGAAGACATCGGATTCAAGGCGAAATAACTTCGGCGCAGGGATGGCATTGGGGACGATGATCGCCGCGGTGCTGTTGCTGGGTGTGGTGATTTCAGATTCCAAACATCAGCAAGTGACGCACAGCGAGTCGCCGCCTGCCTGCGCGTGGCTGCAGCACGAACAACTGGCGAATCAATCGGTGTTGCTGAAAGAAATGGAAGATCTGTTCGACCAGCGGCTGGCATGGCTGGCGGAAACGGATGAAGAAATGAATTTTGGCCTGGCAGAATCGCCGAATGCACCAGATTCCAGCCAGCGCGTGGCCGTGCGAATAGTCGTTCAGCAAAAGCCGCCGGGGCAATCTCAGTGGCAGCTTGCCTGGGCCGTAAACGTTGTTTCGCGTGACGAAGAAATGGTGACTGTTGTACCGGCTGAGGCGAATGGAAACGAATTGCAGTTGTGGACGTATCGTCTGCCGGATGGTGCCATCGCGGTCGATGGCGAAGTGATCCTTGCCGGAAAGAACGAAGTTCGCACCAACATGCTAAGCATGCATCGCGACAATAAGCCGCGGGAGGTCGCCATTGTTCGCGATCACGCGGCAGAATATCGCGTTTTTCAAGCGGTTGCTGTTCTGGACGGAGGAGTGATCTGATGAATTCACTTGCTGGAAATTTCCTGGCCTGGGCTCTGCTGATGGCTTTGCCTGATAGTCTGTCTGTCGCTGAGGAGTTTCGGCTTGTCCCGGTCGAGGACTGCACATCCGCATTCGCGGCTGATGACATCAACATCAGCATGCGAATCGTCGGCAACACAACGCCGGAAGGAACACTCCGCTGGTCGCATGTCGCCAGCGGTCGTATTTTGGCTCGCGGAGAAGTCGTCGCGAAAGAAAGCGGCGACGTCAGTTCTGTCGGCACCTTTGTCCTGCAGCCGCCGGCGGTACGCGACGGCGTAATCTTTGCAACGACGATCAGGACTGAATTCGTGCCGAAAAACAGCGACGAATCGATTGTGTCCTCCGAACGTTCGCTGACGCTATTTCCACGGAATCCGTTTTTCAATCGCAATGAATGGGCGAAAGAACTCGACATCGAATTGTTTGATCCCGTAGAGAATACGGCCCGCGTGTTCGATGCAGCGAAACTGCCGTTTCGAACCGTTCGTAACGCAGCAGCACTTAACGATCCGACACAAAAAGGCATCCTGATCGTGGGGGAAGATACATCGCTGTTGAAACATCGATCGCTGGCCAAAACGGCCATCAAAGCTGCATCAGCCGGACGACGCGTCGTTATGTTGGCTCCTGCAAACGGCGCGATGGATTTTCCAGGAAGCGATAAGCAGTTTCGGACTACGCCGAACGAACTTCGATTCGCTCAGCAGCACATCATTCGGGAGTTCGATAAACGACTGGACGCGAGGGCCTGGTTTGGAACGAACAACGCAATTCCTTCCCGTCGGCTGAACGTCGAGAGTCTTCGCGGGCGTGTTGAAATCAGTGTGGCGGACCAGGACGGTGCCTGGCCGTGGCTGGAAGTCCGTTTTCCGCAAACAAACGGCGTGTTTATCGTCTGCGGTTTTCAAATGATCCAATACTGGGACAACGGTCCCACACCAAGGTACTTGTTCCTTCGAATTCTGGAGTCGCTGGACAAGCGGCGAAATGCTCACATCCCAAAATACTAACTCGTAGCTCAACAAAAAGATCCGTCATGCACATCAAGTTATTTCGAAACATGATGACCGTCACGGCCATCATTCTTACGACGACGACAATCAGCCCGGCTCAGGAAAAACAGGACGGCAGTGTCTACCCTGTTGCCATTCTGCCGTTTCAGGAACGCGGAAGAGAGGCCGCAGAATTGGGGCCGCAGGTATCGGACCTACTCTTCGCAAAGCTTGTGGTTAATCCGGAGATTTATCTGGTTGAACGTGAAGACATCAAGAAACTCTTTGACGAAAAAGAACTCAATCTATCCGGTCTTGTGAATCCAGCAGAAGCCGTTCAGGTGGGCTATTTGACGGGAGCCAAAATTATCGTCACTGGTTCAGTGATTGTGGCTGGGGACACTCAATACCTGATCGCCAAAGTCATCGGCACAGAAACCAGCCGAGTGCTGGGGGCTTCTGCCAAGGGGCGCGTGGGCGATGATCTGGATGCGATGGTCGAAGAG
>CAYZYB010000253.1:0-6812 GCA_964481505.1 uncultured Planctomycetaceae bacterium
ATCGAAGACACTCCGCTGCAACAGCGCATCGAGCAGCTGTCTCGCGAACTCGAATCCAAGCGACTCAACTTTCGCCCACACTTCTGGCTTTCGCAGGAATGGTTTACGCCGGACGGCGTACCCGGCATCGCCATTCCGTTCTATCTGGCCGACAGTCGGCTGATGCAGCTGGAAGAAAAACTCATGCTGGAAGTCGAAGGAGGCACACCCGACTGGTGCATGCGCATCCTGCGACACGAAACGGGTCACGCCATCGACAACGGCTACCGACTGCGACGACGGCAATGCTATCGCAAAGCCTTCGGCAACGTCTCTGCGCCGTACCCCGAATCTTACAGCCCACGTCCGTACAGTCGCAGCTATGTGATCAACATCGACCTCTGGTACGCTCAAAGCCATCCGGTTGAAGACTTCGCAGAAACATTCGCCGTCTGGCTGAAGCCTCGTTCACGCTGGCGACAAACCTACAACGGCTGGCCGGCACTGAAAAAACTTCACGTGGTCAACGAACTCATGTCGAAACTGCGTGACGAAAAACAACCGGTCAGAAGTCGGCGCCACGAAGAACCACTGCGATCCATCAAGACGACTCTACGCGAGCACTATGACCAAAAGTGCAATCACTATGGTCTGCAAACCAGCGACGCATACGACTACGAACTGCGCCGTCTGTTCAGCACAGAAGCAGAAGCCCCGGACAGCATGGCGGCAGCCACGTTTTTGCGGCGCGCCAGCCGACGACTGCGGCGCGATGTGTCCGAATGGACGGGGCACTTTCAATACACGATCGATCAGGTCCTCAAAGACATGATTGCCCGCTGCCAGGAATTGAATCTTCGGGTCGACAGGGACCCGGACGAAGTCGAACGAGACACACTGGTGGTGCTCACAATGCACACGATGAACCACATTCAGGACGAAGCCCACAAGGTCGCGTTATGAGAACACTGCCGCAATGAAAAAACTGCGAATCGCAGGATTGGTCCGCGAAGGGCTCATCCCGCCGCCGGGCGTAATGGAATACGACGTCGAAAACCCTCCTCCCTGGAAGATGGAATTCGATATTCTGCGAACGCTGCGAGAAATGGGCCACGAAGTGCGTCCCATCGGACTGTACGACGACCTGTCCCCCATTCGAAAATCAATCCTCGAATGGAAGCCGCACATCGCCTTCATGATGCTGGAAGAATTCCACGGCGTCGCTCAATACGATCACGCCATCGTCAGCTATCTCGAACTCATGAAGCAGCGATACACCGGCTGCAATCCTCGCGGGCTGATCCTGTCACAGGACAAAGCGCTCAGCAAAAAGATTCTGAACTACCATCGTATTCCCACACCGAAATTCGTTGTCTACCGTCGCAGACGTAAAGTGCGACCGATGGCGAAGCTGAAGTATCCCATCC
The DNA here is from genome assembly GCA_964481505.1 of uncultured Planctomycetaceae bacterium. Taxonomy (GTDB): domain Bacteria; phylum Planctomycetota; class Planctomycetia; order Planctomycetales; family Planctomycetaceae; genus Fuerstiella. Next base: position 1,407 of record CAYZYB010000253.1, read on the forward strand.
TTGTGAAGTCGGCAACGGAAGATGCATCCTTCGGGATTTCACAGAAGTCGATCGTCAGCAACGACGAAGCACTCATCGACCGCGTGAATTTCATTCACGACAACGTGAAGACCGATGCACTTGCCGAAGAATACATCGAAGGCCGCGAACTTTATGTCGGTGTCGTCGGTAACAAACAGCTGAAGGTATTACCGGTCTGGGAAATGTTCTTTCGAAAAATGCCGGACGACGTTGCGCATATCGCCACAGCGCGAGTCAAATGGAACACGCAGTATCAGAAGAAACATGGAATCGAAACAGGTTCGGCTGAGGACCTTGAAGCCTCGATCACCGCGAAGATTCAAAGAATCTGCAAGCGTGTTTACCGAGCTCTCAAAATGAGCGGCTACGCTCGGATGGATCTGCGGCTCAACTCTGACGGCGAGGTCTACGTGATCGAAGCCAACGCCAACCCGAATCTGGAATTCGGCGAAGACCTGGCCGAATCCGCCAGCGCCTCTGGCATCACCTACGAACAACTGCTGGCAAAAATCATCGGCCTCGGCCTGAAATACGACGCCGCCTGGCAGGATTGAATGCTCGTGCGAGCTGCCTGGTGAACTAAAGCGGCGATGACGTTTCGACCAGCTCCACAGGCTGCAGTTCGTTGGACGCGTCGTAGTCCTCAGTCAAAATGATGGGCTGAAACGTAAAACCGATCAGCAAAAATGATAACGTCGCCCAGCCGACAACCTGTCGTCCCCATCCAAGCGACACGAAATCATTGGCTGTTGGTGGATGACGTGGCCCCATAAGTGTCACAAGAATCAGCAACAACACGTACGAATACACACCATGATAAATCATCGCCCCCGCTGCAATGAGAATCAGGGCCCATGCGATCCAGTGTGCTGTGCGACCGACCAGTGTGTACATCAGATGCCCGCCATCCAACTGACCAATCGGAAGCAGGTTGAGCGCCGTAATGAAAACGCCAACCCAGCCAGCCGTTGCGAATCCGTTCCACTCAAAGACCATCCCGGCAGGCGCTGGTCCGTGACAGAATTCAATGATCCAGCCCACCATCAGCGACTGCCCGAAATCGAAGCCGCCAGCGTATGCTTCGGGAATGTATCCGGACGTAGAGATCCCGTAAAACAGAACGGGCAGTGTCACAACAAGCCCGGCGATTGGGCCCGTCACAGCAATATCGAACATCATTCGCCGGTCTGCCACCCCACGTCCCTGCAGAATCACAGCTCCCATCGTGCCAAGCGGAGGCAGCGGCAAAGGAATGAAATACGGCAGCGACGCCGGAACTCCATAACGCACAGCCTGTAGAAAATGACCCATTTCGTGGCAGAACAAGATCAGCATCAACGGCACGCTGTACAAACATCCGCGTTGAACCGATTTCCAGAAGTGTTCTGACAGCGTTAGTGGACCATCTTCCGACGGCCAGTAGTGATTCAAATCCGCAAGGACTTCTGCCCGCACCTCCGGATGGAAGCTGCTGAACAGAATTTCCAGCGGCCAGTAATTTGCCCCAACCAAAGTCGTGCTCAGAAACGTCAACAGAAACAGAATAATCGACGTCCGCAATCGACGACGGTTTCGTCGCTTGTGCGCATCCCAGGTTCGTCGATTTGCGATCTCCTCCGTCAACTGTTGGATTGCCTTTTCTTCGGAAATTTCATCTGCCGCCGGCACGACACCGACAGAACGTCCCGGAGCCACAACCGTCCGTTCGACAACCTTTGACAAGGGCAGAACGGGACCGTTGTTTCCGATCGCAGAAAGATGGAAAGAACCTGACATGAGCATCACAAACACGGAAATCGAAAACTGATCAAACTGTGTTGTGACGGACGTGCCGACTGGAATCAAAAGCAATATGAATGAAGCATTGCTGACGACTCACGCTTCAAACAGCTTGACGATTTGTTGATAATTCGCAACGGTAAACGCTGTTCCATTTTCGACTTACCACAGTCCGACGGACCTACTGTCAGCTCTATGCCCGAACCAAGTGTCAACACGCCTCGAGCAGAGGATTACCTGCCCGACTGGACAGTCAGGCGATTCATTGTGCTGGAACCCAGCGGCCAATGGGCTCCAGCAGTCGCGCTGCAGACCGCGGAGATTCTAAGAAATGATTCGGAATTTCGTGGTCGCCCACCAGAATTCGAAAATTGTGAAACCGCACGAGACGTCACGTTGTTCTGCGAACACGATTCAACCGTCGGCCTGATTCTATTCCTCGAAGACGTTGAACGGGACTGCCTGTCGTTATTGGGACGACTCGCTCGACTTCCGTTGCGACCACCGATTCTGGCCGTATGCAAATCACAGCATCGAGAGTTATTTCCGACTCTCTCGGAAGCAGGTGTCGACACTGCGTTATTTGATGTCGTGAACGACATCCCCATCGCGGAATGGTGCGTCAGAATTTTGCAACGCTAGGAACCCGGGAACAACAACCGGCAAATCAATCCTCGCCTGCCGCTGGCAGCTCAGCATCGTGCTGGCGCGTACCACGCAACTTGTCTACCCATGCACGAAACTCGACTTCACGCCCCCGCGGAACGGGTTCGTAATATCGTTTTTCGACTCCCAAATAATCCTGCTGCACCCAGCCGTCCTGTGAATCGTGAGCGTACTCATAACCGACGCCGTGCCCGAGTCTTTCTGATCCCTTGTAATGCCCGTCGCGAAGATGCATTGGCACCGGAAGAACACTTTGCGTTCGCACGTCGTTCAGAGCCGCGTCAATCGCTGTGTACGAAGCGTTCGACTTCGGCGCACACGCAAGATAAGTGGTTGCCTGAGCCAAATTGATACGGCATTCGGGCATCCCGATTGTTTCTGTCGCCTGAAATGCGGCGGTCGCAATCAGCAGCCCCTGAGGATCAGCGTTGCCAATATCTTCGGATGCTGCAATCACCAGGCGACGAGCGATAAACCGTGGGTATTCGCCGGATTCCAGCATGCGAGCCAGCCAGTACAACGCGGCGTCCGGATCACTCCCACGAATACTCTTGATGAAAGCACTCGCGACGTCGTAGTGATCGTCGCCGTTAGGATCAAACCGAACAACACGCTTCTGCAACGACTCCTGCGCGATCGTTCGATCCACGTGCCTGGTCGTCGAAGCCACAGACAATGCTGCAATTTCCAACGCCGTCAATGATCGACGAGCGTCTCCATCGGACAGCGTTGCAATCAGCTCCAGAGCATCCTCGTCGGCACGAATTTCGAATTCACCAAGACCGCGTTCAGGGTCCTGGAGAGCGGAGTTGAGCAGTTGCAAAATGTCTGCGTTGTTGAGTTCCTGAAATTCAAAGATCTGGCTGCGACTAATCAGCGGCGCGACGAGGGAAAAGAATGGATTTGCGGTTGTCGCTCCAATGAGCGAGATCGTGCCAGCTTCAACATCCGGCAATAGAATGTCCTGCTGACTCCTGCTGAAGCGGTGGAGTTCGTCGATGAAGACAACTGTCTGCCTGCCGTGAGCGGTTAGGTACTTTTCCGCTTCGGCCAGAAGTTCGCGCACATCTTTGACGCCGGCACCAGTCGCATTCAGGCGTCGGAAACGCCGTTTCGTGTGTTTGGCGATCAGTTCGGCCAGTGATGTCTTGCCAATTCCTGGGGGGCCGTAAAAAATCACCGAACCGATACGGTCGGCGTCCAGCATGCGACGCAGAAGCTTGCCTTCGCCGAGGATGTGGCGCTGACCGACGAATTCGTCGAGCGACCGCGGCCTCATGCGCGCCGCCAGAGGGCGTGCTTTCTCACGGTTGCCTTCTTCTTCGGCAGCAAAAAGATTCATAAAGAAAGTGACCTAAGCAGATGAACGCGTTGAGCTCTCAAGAGCAGCCGATTTACTTTCAAAACGCCTCGCCACGGCAAAATGCAGCCTACACGCTGTAGAATGCGGACGATCGTTAGAGACGGCGTCAGCTGTTGCCGTCGATTATGAGCGTTTTGACTCTGACTTTTGAACCATCCTTCGCCGGTTTGCCGCAAGTTTCGTCTGTTTCTGATCTTACGTTCGCTGATAATCCGATCAAAACCAATGAAAGGCGGCGGATTTTTGCTGGCCGATTGTCGAACGTAGCGGACAATCAGAAACAAGGATCGTCACGTTCCATTCTGCACGGTTCTAATTCTCAGGGGCTGCCGCTCAGGCGTCTCCGCCCCTGCAAACACAACATAAACAACTTCACTGACACATGGTTGCAGTACTACATCAAGCCGATGGAGGACGAGTCATCGCGATTGACCGCGCGGTGATACTGGTTGGCCGCAGCGCTGACTGCGATGTGGTGATCACGGCCAGTCAAAAAATATCGCGGCGACACTGTTGCCTGGTGCAGGTCGACAACAGCTACTATCTCCGCGACCTGGGGAGTATGAATGGCGTTTGGCTAAACGGCGAACGCGTTAACCGAGAAGCCAAAATGTCGACCGGCGACAAGATTCTCATTGGCGATGCAGAATTTCAGTTTCATCCTAATGTCCGAATCGAACAGAAAAAGCCCGCCACTGCTCCAGGCCCGCAGCCAACACCTGCCACAGTCGATCAGGAACTCGACGACATCGTCGAAGCTGAGCCGCTGAGTGAAAAAGATGAAATCGAAGTCATCGACGACGTCATCCCGCTGGACGACGACGGCCACCTGCTTGTCGAAACCAACGAAGTAGAAGTAATCGACGAACCCATCGTCGACGAATGACCCAGGCAACGCGAACGGCGAGTGGCTACAACAAATCGCTCAATCGTGTGATGCCGATTTGCTCCCGATTCGACAATGGCTCTGCGTAAGCCTTCGCGATCGTCCAGCCCCAATACCGGGCGCGGTCTTTGATATCATCAATGACGGTTGGAAACTCCGAGGGACGGCCTTCGACCAACTGACTGTGATATGCAGTAACAGCTTTCATCTTGGCTTCGATGTGATCTGAAATATCGACGACGACGGATGCTGAGGGATGGATTCGCAAATGGATGCTGAAATAATGCAACAGCATTGGTGGCCACCAGGGATCGAAGTCTAAATCTGATCGACTCAACTTAGACCAGAAACGAGCGTCGTCGCATAAACTGCTGGCGGCCACGTGATCCGGATGAGCATCCTGCCAGAATGGTGCCAGAATGATGCCAGGACGACATTCTCGAAACACCTCCGCCAGCTTCCGACGCGATTCAAGATCAGCCTGCAGACTTCGATTCGGCAAACCCAGATTGCGCCGCCAGCTGAGATCCAGAATCTCCGTTGCTCGCGCCGTTTCCCGTTGGCGAATTTCAATGGTGCCGTGAGGCGTCGGTTCGCCGTTGGTAAGTTCAACAACGCCAACTCGCAGCCCCTGAGCTCTGGAGGCCGCAATAATGCCGCCGACGCTGATTTCCGCGTCATCGGGGTGCGG
>CAYZYB010000254.1:0-6808 GCA_964481505.1 uncultured Planctomycetaceae bacterium
TTTCGTCAACTCCGGACTCTGCAGGCTCTGCGGACAGTGCCGCGACTTCCGCGGCTTCCGCGGCTTCAGGACTCTCTTCAACAGGCGGCTGATTTCGATCGAAAAACTGACACGCGGCAAGATAGGGGAGCATGACAAGGCATAGTGTGCCACACGCCTGCCATCCGAGAAAAGCACCGACGATCACGAATGCCGTCGCGATGGCGTCGATCGATGACCCGGACCGAGTTTGTGAATCAGTCGAGCCCACCTGCCACTTGAGCAGCCTTCCCGCGAGCCATCCGGCCAACACTCCGATTAGACCGTCCAACAGCGCTGCAAAAGCGACGCCTATGTATAGGCGATTATCCATTCCGCTCATTGGCTCAGTCCACCAAAAACCATACTTCATGGCATCAACGGCGACCGGGTACGATGCGGCTGGAATCGGTCGAAGTTCACTGTTGAACAAGGCAAAAACAATGCCAACGGTGACGCCAAATACTGTAAGTCTTTTCTGCGAGGAATGACCGTCATAACCAATCATCGCGACCGCCAGAACGACAACCAGTAGGCAGCAATGGTACAAATAGATTCCCATCAGATCCCATTTCATAAACCACACCAGCCAGAAGCCGGGATGCACATGAAAATGATCCGGGTGACGCATTGGCAGATTGGCAGCGCCAGTCAGTAATTCGACAAACATCAGCACCAGAAAAATCCCGCCGCAGACTGCTTCGATCGTGGGGTATCGTGTGGGAATTGGCGAGCTGCAATACCGACATTTCCCACGAAGCCACAACCAACCCAAAACCGGGATATTGTCTTTCACAGCCAGCGGTGTTTCGCACTTTGGACATCGTGATTTCGGTTTCCCAAGCGACATACCGGCAGGCAGGCGATAGATCACAACGTTCAGGAAACTGCCAAAACAAGCCCCGAGGACAAAAACCCAGGTCGCGATACAAATCTGCATGCTCACGATCGGAAACTTCCGATAAGACGACGCCGAAGCCGCTGGCTGATCAGAATGCAATCCGGGAACATGTGCAGCGTCGACAGACTGCTGGGCGCACGCCGATGACATGGCTGTCACCACCAACAACAATAGCCCGAAAACAAGCGGATAACGGCGTATTCGACGAGACAACGTTCAACTCAACAGGGACAAAAACGGAAGCCCACCATAGTCTACTTGCCTGCAGGTGAATTCACAGCGCCGAATCAATTGAAACCTGGTAGCGGAGAAAAAGGCGAGTCACTTGAGTCCACGCTCGTGCTACCTGCAACCAAACTGCAGCAAAGTTGCAGTTTAACGCTGATTCTGTCAGGGTGATGTGAGTGTTGAACGCCCGGGTGTTCAATAAGCACAAATGAAGATCTGCTTCAAACTCAATTCCATGAAACCAGCTATGCCAATTCGACATCTGCTATTCATCCTCCTTGCCCTCAACCCTCTGGTTGCGAAAGCGACACAAGAAAAGGACAAGACAAGAAAACCACTTCCGGAATCGGTCCAGGTGATGCGTGACATCGAATATTCTGCCCCCGATGGATACTCACTCAAGCTGGACGTACTGCAACCGAAGCAGACCCAACATCCATCTCCGGTCATTGTGTTTGTACATGGCGGCGGCTGGAAAAACGGCAGCAAAAAGAGTGGCGAAAAGCATGCTGCGTGGCTGGTTGAAGAAGGTTTCGCCGTCGTCAGTATCGACTATCGATTGACTGATGTTGCCGAATGGCCTGCTCAGATTGACGACTGCTACGAAGCCGTCCGCTGGGTCCGCCGGAATGCAGAAAAACACAATTTCGACGGTGACCGAATTGCAGCCTGGGGAACATCCGCAGGCGGACACCTTGTCGCGCTGATGGGCACGCGGAACTATCCGGGCAAAGAAGATGTCAGCAGCAAGGTCCAGGCGGTCTGCGACTGGTTTGGACCATCGGAATTAATGACCATGCCGCCGAACAACGTTGGTAATGGACGCACCGCCGAAGATGTGGCAAATTCGAATGGAGCAAAACTGCTGGGAGCGCCAGTACGTGAAGTGCCCGAAAAAGCTAAAGACGCAAGCGGGCTCGACAACGTTTCCACAGACGACTGCCCGTTTCTGATTATGCACGGCAGCGAGGATCCTGGGGTGCCGCTGTCACAGAGCGAAAAACTGCATAGAAAACTTCTCGACGCTGGAGTGGAAAGCAAACTGCACATCGTCAAATGGGCAGGGCACGGCGGAAAGTTGTTTCAAACTCCCGAAGCCAGGCAAACCGTACTGACATTTCTGACCAAACAACTGAAACACAACTGGCCACAGGGACACGGCGTCAACACAAATTACATTTCCGAATCATCGACAGCCCCAACCAAATGGAGTGTCGTTAGAAACGTCAACATCAAGTGGAAAAAGACACTGCCGGAAACAGGGCAGAGCACGATCGCGGTTTGGGGAAGACGTTTGTTCTTCACGACAATGAAGGAAGTCAAAGCAGATTCAGAATTGGGAAGCGATATCGTTGCCTGGTGCTGTGATGCTCGCACGGGCGACACCTTGTGGCAACGCCCCATCACCGGCGATTATCCACTAAGACTGTCCGGATGCTTCAGCGACAGCTCCGCGCCTTCGCCCGTGACAGACGGAGAACATGTTTGCTTTTTCAACGCGTCCGGAAACATCGCGTGCTTCGACATGTCTGGTGCAGAAGTTTGGGCGAAGAAGTTTATGCCCGTGGGCAGAAGCGAGCCGTTCCTGCACAACGGCAACGTCATATTCACTCGCCAAAAATACATGCCGGATGAAAAAGGACATTATTCGCACGAACACAAAAATGCACCGCCGGAAGAATGGACCAATCTCCAGGCGTTGGACATGAAGACCGGAGAAATCGCATGGACCAGCACGTGCGGAGTCAACATGGGCTGCATTCCGCTACCCACAAAACTAAGCGATGGTCGCAACGTGATTCTTGTCGGGCGGGGAGGCGGTCATTCGCCGCCGGAAAAGCCCGAAGGTGTTTCTATGATCAACGCTATCGACGGCAAAACGATTTGGACTCTGCCACTGCCGGGCTTCATGAGCACCCAAACGTACTGCGTCTACGGCGAACATGCGCTTGTATTTCATCGTGATCAACATTTGTGGGTCAGCGTGCAAACCGGCAAGGTTGTTAAACAGGTTTCTCTAACCAAAGACGTCGCGGTTCGCGCATTTGAAGACGGCAGCTACGTTGACCGCGTGGAGACATTTAAAGGCAACAAAGGACGCAACATCATTCAACAATCCAATCTACTGGTCGGCAATCACCACTACTTCCGCAGCTACCTTAAGCCTTACATCGGCAGAATCCATGCAGAAACGGGCAAGCTGGAATACCTGCAGGTGCCCATTCAGATTCGTATCAGTTCAGATCAAACAGAACAGTTATGGACGGAATCGGATGTCGCCAATCCGATTCCTCGCGACAAAAAGTCCCGACCATTTGGCGTCAGCACTTCGACCAGCTACGTTTCTTTCGGACTGAATGATGTCAAAAATTCCCGCGGCTTCGTCGTCATGGGCGACACTCGAAGCCAGGCGAATGGCTGGGGACATCACGCCGCCGCAATTCCGAGTGCGACGTCACAGCATGTTTATATGCCGATCATGTCTGGCATGGTCTACGTGCTGAAGGGCGACGCGAATTCCTTCAACGAAAAGGCACTCGTGTCCATCAACGACCTGGGACCAATCAACCAAACGTGGACACGCAGCAGCCTGAGCTTCGCGAATAACACCGTGTACGCTCGCACGATCAAAGAATTATTGTGCATCGAACAACTGGAGCCGTAGTGCAAGATCCGGCGGCAATCGTGATTCCGATCATTCCTTCATAACCATATCGATGCACATCACAGCCCCGAGGATGAGCTGACGGATTGGGTTGTCCGGCGGCACTTCATCTGAGATTTGCAGAACATAGTTGTCCGCCGATGTAAAAAGCTCTTTCCCAAGCCCGGACCATTTTTTCTTGACAGAGGCAAATTCTTTCCCGCCCGAAACGAAGCGGAAGTCCCAAGTCGTCCACTTGCCTTTCAGCATGCAGAGTTCCTGATCTTCAGCACCCAGCACTCGAAATGCTCCGCCGATTGAAAACAGCTTCTGCTTGAAGCCACCGATGCGTTCGTCGTCTTCATCCAGAACGTCGACGCTCGAAAGAAAGAGGGAAACTCCGCGCTGGACGCTAAGGATCGGATCGCCAGACGGCGTCCGCAGCTCGACGTGAAAGGGAGTCATGGTTTTCCAGTCACTGAAGCGAAGCAGCTTCGTGAAGAATCCAAAACGGTCTTCACGGCAATGAATAATCTCTTCGCCGGTTTCCGGGTCGAAGATGTCATAGCTGTTGGCAGCTTTAAACATCCCAATCTTTTCCTTCACCAGATACAGGTTGCGATTAAGTACTGGATGCATGCGAGGCCCTCGATGTGAAAACAGGAAAAGTGTGCATACGAATAAAAGGCGGTATGGGATCATTGTCATTCGATGATTCGTTTTCAAATGACCATGACACCCGGCTGCAGGGCCAGCTCATGGTACTGCCTGCACACAGGACAGGCACCTGCAACAACCATCGGCAACATCTGCCGATCCCTGTTTTTTTGTTGGTGAAGTGGTTGCAATTGCCCCTTGATCCGTGTTGCAGCAAAATCCGCCCAGCCGTATTCTTCGACTCCTCTCAAAGTTTGTGTTCTGCAAACTTTCGCTCAAGTCCTGCCGACCGGCAATTCCTGAGCTCTCTTCCTCTCTCCAAATCCTCTCTGCCAACTCCGTCTCTCAGGAAGGCAAACGATATGCGCATCACCTTGCTTCGCCGACTCGCGGGCTTCTCTGCCTGTGCTGGCTTATTCGCACTCACCGGCTGCTACAACATGAACGGGTACGTCATGAATGCCGCCGGGCAGGGATACTACGAGCAGGGCAACTACGCCATGGCCGCGCAGGAATTCCAGACGGCACTCGCCAACAACCCGCGGAATCCGGACTATATTTCCAACCTTGCCAAATCACGAATGAAGCTCGGCGATCCAGCCACAGCCGAACAACTCTTCCGCCAGGCACTCACGATATCACCATCGCATCAGCCGTCATATCATGGGCTCGCAGAAATGATGGTCGCGCAGGGCCGAGCTCCCGAAGCTCAGCAACTGCTCAGCACATGGGCAGGCACGCAACCCTACATCGCCGAATCACACGTCGAAATGGCCTGGCTCCAACGTGAGCTTGGCCAACACGACGCCGCCGCACAGTCTTTGCAGCAGGCGCTACAGGTGAATCCAAATCACTCCACTGCCTTAGCTCACCTTGGGCAGCACTATCAGGACAAAGGACAACACAACCAGGCGATCGCGATGTATCAGCAATCCCTGCGAGCGAATTTCGATCAGCCGGAAGTTCAGTCGCGATTAGCAACAGCAGTCTCAGCGGCCGGCCCAAATCATCCGATGGGTGAAATCGCGATGGCTCGAGGCGTTCATCCGCATACGATTCCGCAGACACAAATACCACAGATGGCGTTTGGCCCGCAGATGCCACCGCCGGGTGCTCAGCCACAGTTCGCTCAGAGCCCAATGATGCCTCAATTTGCCCAGCAGCAACAGGCAGTTCCAGGCCAGCAAGTTGCCTATCAACCACAGATGCCAATGCAGCCGCCCCCGGTTGCATATGGTCAACCGCCACTCGTTCAGCAACCAGCAACTCCGCATTCAGCGTTCAACCCGATGGCCGGCATGCCGCTGGGCCTCGGGTTCTCCGGCGGAAGCGTCGTAACGTCGCCAGTGACTACAACTTCTCCAACAACATCTGGTCCTGTACCTGACCCGGGATTTGCAGAAAGTCAGACAGTGCCATCAACAACCGGCACACCAACCACTGCGGTTTCACAATCTGTCACGAGAGAAGCGTCGCCTCCAGCGATAGATGCGTTTTAGCGGCTGACCTGCCGAGCATCCCATGCGTTTCAGTAAACCGAAAAAAAGGGCTGGTGGAGAAATCCACCAGCCCTGATTCGTTTCAAGTTGACCATTCAGCAGCTTACGGCAGGAATGGTGCGAAGCCAATGTTCGGGAACAGTGGGTCAGCAGCGGTGCCGCTTCCCTGGAACGTCTCCTGAGTTCGCAGGTTAAAGCCACCGCCGATAAACGCACCGTCAATGTCCTGCGTAATTCCAAAGTTTATGAAGGTGTTGTTTGGGTTATCCAGATTCAACCCATCGTCGATCTGGAAGAATGCCGCATCACGATCCTGAACTCCAGCAATTCCAAGAATAGGGCTCTTGGCAGCATCGATGTTTGTGTAAGTGGCACCATCAGATGACAGGCTAATCTGGTTTCCACTGTTACTCAGGAAACGCAAATCTAATTGAGCGGAGTCGTCATGGAAGACAGTGTCAAACGTTCCAACACCGGTTGTGTTAATGGAGTTTTGTGTATTCCCAAATGACAGGAAGGATTCCGTGCGGAGATCTTCTTCAAGATTACCACCAAAAATGTTGTTGCGCACATCAGCCGCCACATACGCACCGGTTCCAACAGACAGGACAAGTCCCTCACCGGTTACCGTACCGACACCATTGTTCTGAATATTGTTCTCAACAATAGTCAGGAAAGAGTTTTGCACTGTTCGAAGATTCAGGTATGCCGCGGCACCATCCGGAGCAGCCGTAGAAAAGGCGGTGTTTCCATTAACACTGCCGACGTTGTCAGCAAGGAATGCAGCCTGGCCAGGATCAGTGAACCCGAAACCGAATGGTCGGTCGTTACCAGGGAAGCCAGTGTTACCAAAAACTGTAG
>CAYZYB010000255.1:0-6808 GCA_964481505.1 uncultured Planctomycetaceae bacterium
CATCAGAATGCGGAAGTGTTTCTGGCGAGCTTCCATGTATTCGTGGACCAGACGGTCGGTTCGTTCCAGAGCGAGGTCTGAGCCACCGGATGTTCTGAACGCAGTGGGGCAGCGGGAGATATCTTCCAGCCATGATGCCATGTAGTATTTGTTTTTGGATTCCTTGACTGCACTGTTCACCGCGCCTTTTCCGAGGACGATGATGATGAAGGCAATCGCTGCCATCATCAGGAGGTCCAGGCCCAGCAGCCACGGATGATAAAATGCCAGGACCGCCATGCCGATGACGGCGCTGAGGATGAGTCCGAGTCCGTCCAGTAACAATTGCGCGGCCACTTTCTGAACGGTGACGACGTCGAAGAAGCGATTGGTGAGTTCCGGCAGGTAGACGTCGTCCGTTGCTTCTGTGGTCGCACGAGGAAGTCGAAATGCGAGGTCGCCGGCAATTCGAGCAAACAGCCTGCGCTGCACAAGTTCCGCCACGTATGTCTGCAGACCTCGCATCGCGGCGGAGAACGCAAGGAAAGTCAGCAGGATCAAAGCGAGTACAAAGACAGGCTGGATAAAGCTTCCGAAGGCCACCGTATTGACCAGCGCTTCAACGGCAATTGGCGTCGCCAGCATCAGCAGGCCAACGATGAAGGCGAAAACGATAATGATCCAGATGTCCGGCCATTCCGGCTTTAGCAGACCGATCAGGCGACCAAACGGTTTTAGCCCTTTCGAATTCTCAGCACCGGATTTCAAATCGCTTCGAATCACAACGCAACGAATTCGCCCTTTCCGATCGAACGGACGCAGAGATTTCTTCATTTGCTTGAGGTTGACTGTCTTTTTTTCACCCACGTTCTGTGTCTGCAAAACTTCGACACGGCGACTTCCAGTTGGTCGTGCGCTCAGCCAGCAGCCATCTTCGTCTTCAGCGTTAGTAATGATCTGAGCGCCGTTGCGGACCAATTCGACGGCTTCAGTAACGGTGCAGTCGATGGTCTTTGTCTGAAGGCCAATACTCTGTGCTGCTTCCGTGAGCCACTTCCACCAGAGTCGCTTTTCTTCGCCTGGCCAGGCGGATTCGGCCTCATGCCACGCACGTCGGCCGGCAGCCATTTCGACGTCGGGAATCTGCAGAGTCAACTGCTCAAGAATCCATGAGCCCGCGACGACGGAGTTTGAGGTTTTATCTGTCATGATCGTGAGAACCTGCTGGTGATCGTAATTCGCACTGAACGGAGAGGGGAGAAGGCGTCTAATAAGTCGACGACTCGCCCTTCGTCGTTTGGGAATTCTCTATGTCTCGGTTTCATTGCCGTCCGGGGCGAGCAGCGTCAGGAGCTCTCCAACACTTCGGTGTTCTTCGATTGCGTGTCGCAGGGGTTGATCCATCATCACGGCGTAGTGATTCCGCCGTCCCACTCGTTCACGCAGAATAAATCCGCCGCCCTCCAGATCCTGAATGATTCGCTGAACCGCTCGCTCTGTAATCCCCACCCGCGACGCCAGTTCACGTACCGTCATGTCTGTCTGACCGTGAATCAGAAGCAGCACATGCGAATGGTTTGTCATGAAAGTCCACCGCGAAGTGGTTTGCGCTGCCCTGCTCCGGCTCACTTCTTTACTGGCAACGGTTGCCGTTTTTGTCTTCATTTCGTACTCCCCTTCGCCTGAGAACCAGCATTCGCTCGACTCAATTAGTGACCGAGCGACAACAACAACCGAGAATTCAGATTCTTCAATCGCACGTCTTCATGCAGTTTTAGGTGGGATTTCGACTTTTCAATGGGTGAATCTCAAGTTGCGACTTATTTTGCGTGAAATTTAATTAGCGTAATTATTGTCGTGTTTTGGTTGTCATGTTTTTGACGCCTTATCCGGAGTTTCCGATAGCTCCGGCGCAGTGTGTGAGCCCCAGCGTTCTCCAGATTTCGCAACGTTTCACTTAAGTTCTGCTGCCCTCCGGTGGCGCAAAGAAAAACCGCAGCCGCGACAGGAATCGCGGCTGCGGTCATCATCAGACGAACGTGTCTTCGTGCTCAAGTGCCGAGTTATTTAGAAGCGAAGATAGACACCACTACGAGGGCTGCCAAAGTAAATGCCGCTCGAACGTGGTGCATATCGAATAGGCGCCGCGCTTCGATATCCACGGCTGAAGCCGCGACTAAATTGGTTGAACGAACGTCCTGAAGTTCGCTGGAACTGGCGAACATCGCGTTGATAGCTATTGATTGTTCTTTGAGAAACGACTCTACGGTATCCGGCATCAACGGACTGCGGCAGGCTTAAGACAAAAGCAACAGCGATCATGCCGCTCAGAAGTTTTGGAAGCATTTCAGTTCTCCTTATTGAAGGGGATGGAATGGGCGAGTGAAGCTGATCGTAGATGCTCCAACGCCAGAGGTTCGGGTGAGTTCCATTGGATTGAGAAACAGATTCTAGGTGCGGCGGAGAATTGGAAAATACCGAATCTTCGAATTCCTGGTTCTTCTACCGGGATTTTTCGGATGATCTTATGTTGTCCGCAGGCTATTGCCGCAAATGGTTAGCTTCCGCACCGGACAGTTGGCGGAGACGCAATTTTGAAGCATGTAGCAGCTGCCGCTTAAATTTCCGGGTGCCTGTTGATTCGCCGGATCGTCAATTTTTCGATGAGTGTGTTAAGTCATGACGCCCATCGAGTCGCCCATGCGGGCGTAGAGTTCCCGATGCTGACGGGATTGTTCGATGAGGTCTTCGTCGAAATTGATGCGGCCCGGTTCGAAAATCATGATTGTCGAAGAGCCTCCGAATCGAAAATAACCTTTCTCGTCGCCTTTGCAGATCTGAGCGCCCGCTTTGTACGTTTGGCAGATCCCGCCCACACAAGTGGCGCCGATTTCCATGACCAGTACCGTTCCGCATGAACCGGTTTCCAGTTTCGTAAGCACGCGTTTATTCGTTGCGAGAATCTGAATGTTCTGACAAAGTGCGATGGGATTGACGGAAAACAGGTGCCCGTTGAGCAATTGAGCCGAACCTGGTACACCGCTCACCGGGAAGTGGAATCGATGGTAGTCGGTCGGGCACAATCGAGACAGCAGCAGGCTTCCGTTCCTGTAGTGTTCGGCGAGTTCGTCGGTGCCGACGAGTGTTCTCAGGTCAAGCATCTCTCCCTTTACAAACAACCCATCACACTGCGACAGATCCGGCACACAAAGATGCCGACCATCCGCCGGAAAAGTGACGGAGGAGTCTCGCGAATCAATCGGTCTTGCTTCCGGCTTCAGCTTCCGGAAAAAGAACTCGTTGAAGTTCTCGAACTCACCGGGGCTCCGAACAAATTCACTGGCATCCAGTTCGAATTTTTCAATGAACGGTTCAATCTTTGTACGAGTGCCCGGTCGATCCATCGACCATCCGTACCAGTGCGAAAATAAAGCTCGCTTAACCAACAGGTGCAACGCCGCTTTGCCGGCAGCCGTCCCGTAGGTCCAGCGCAGCGACTTGTCACCGTAGACTTTTTCGGTGCATAGTGTCTTCTGATATCTATCGTAGTAAACGATTTCGTTCATGGAGCTCGCACAAACCAGGGAAGGCGTCAGGAAGTGGACGCATGTTATCGACAGCCGTGCTTATCGCCACTCATCACGCGGCATGGCTGCCAAAAACGTTGCCTGTCGATTGCCGACACAAGGCCAGTAATTCGCCTGACTGCTTCATGCTGAGCGATTGGCTGCAATATTGTCAGAGGCAGCAAGCCGCTTCTCGACTGTGTCATGCGTGGTCGAGGTTTCTCATGAGAAGTGCGTTGGTTGTTGAACGTCACCGCGTCTTCGGGGAATACTGAACCGTTCTGGCTGGAACAAAAGAGGTTTGACGTGATTTGAGCAGGTTCACAATTCGAGCGGTTTGCTCAGAACATCGACGCACCGGCAATCGCCATGTTGAAAGCATTGAACAGGAAGTGGACCAGCACGACGGTGCGGTAGCTGCGTCTTCGGATGTAGGTGTAACCAATCGCAAAGGCCAGAGGCAGTAGAGCGATGCTGTCGGGAAAGCCATGTGCGAAACTGAAAAGCACTGATGAAACGACCCATGCGGCCGGGAGAGCTTTTTGTTGCCAAAGGCCTCCAAGAATCGTGACACGGTACAGCAATTCTTCAACCAAAGGTGCGACGACGACGGCCATCACTGCGATCAGGGCCATGACATCCCAGTTGACTCCATCGTCCAGCATTTCGAGAAACGGGTGTGATGGAGCGTCCGGTTGAATGGCAACGATCAGTAGTCGTAATGCGGTTGTTGGCAGATAGGCAATCAGAAACGTCTCAAAGGCGCAACGCAGTTCCACAACCGGCGACCACGGTTCTGCAATTGGCGAGTTTGGTGCGGGCGGTTCCGTTGTTTGAGGGATGGCATACGGGTTGGTTAAATCAGTCGATGGAGTGTCTTCTATGGACTCCGACTCCGTATCGGGGTCGACAAACGAGAGTGGGCCGACACCTTCCGAATAGCTGACATCATTGCCGACGGTGAGGCGCCTGTTCTGGTGGAACTGAGCCAGCCAAACGCTGCCTCCAAAGATGACAAACATCATGCCATTGATGCTAAGCGTTTGCCACATCATCGAATTCAGCTTCGCCCTTAGCCGAGCAGTTTTCTGTGCTGGCGTCTCCGCTTCAGCCGCCTCCGTCTTTGTCTCGGCATCCGCATCCTCTTTTTTGAATTCGGCGCTCCCCGAGATTTGAAGATCGGCTGGCTCGTCTGCCTGCGGGGGCTGTTCGTCGATTGCAGCAGCGATTGTTTCTTCCGAAACCATCCCGGCAACAAGGACTGTTAACGCCATCAGCGATGACAAGGCAATGCCTCCGATCATCAGCGGCAGCGGAACCCGCAATGGCTTTCGTGCAGCGGCTGGCAGTAGGTCCTGGCCGGCGGACAGTCGTTGCCACCACACTACGATCATACACAGGCTGCCGGCCATCGCACCCATCACCAGCAAGCTGGCGACGACCTTTCCGGGAGTGGCTTCGGGAGCTTCGAGATCAGCCTGAGCCAGTATGAGAAAATTCAAAATAGTGAAAATGGCGGCACCGAATTGCGGGGACTGTGTGAAAGAAGGGGAGCGGACGTTGTTTCGTCGATGGTGACGGATATCATCAGGATTGCTGAGAGCAATGTGTTCGCTCTGAGGCCGAAGCTTAAAGTTGGTGGCTGGATCACGGGAATCAAACCACGGAGTCTATTCTTTGTCGACCGTTCTGGATGAGATCGTTGCATATAAGAGGCAGGAAGTCGCTCACACTCGCGAACAATTGCCGTTTGCAGAACTTGAGCAGCAACTGACGGCGGTTCCAGCGGTTCGTTGCTTTCTGACAGCGCTGCAGCAGTCGGTTCAGCCAGGGCTGATTGCTGAAGTGAAAAAGGCGTCCCCGTCTGCAGGCGTCATTCGTGAAGATTTTTCTCCGGTTGAGATTGCTCGGACGTATGAAGCGGCCGGTGCCAGCTGCCTTAGCGTTTTGACCGACGAAAAATTCTTTCAGGGACACCTGGAATTTCTGAAGCAGATTCGCCCGCAAGTGAAAATCCCGGTGATGCGGAAGGAGTTTATCATTGACCGCTATCAGGTGCTGGAAGCTCGCGTTGCTGGTGCGGATTGTGTGCTGCTAATCGCGGAGTGTCTGAACGACGATGAGCTGCAGGACCTGCACGATTACGCGCATGAGCTCGGGATGAGCACGCTGATCGAATTGTACGAACCAGATAATTTGCCACGAGTTTTGAAAACGGGCGCTCGGCTGATTGGCATCAACAATCGCGATCTGCGAACCTTTCATACAACACTCGAACACACTTTTGATCTAATGAAAGATGTCCCTGAGGGCGTGTTGCTGGTTAGTGAAAGCGGCATTCGGACAAACGCAGATATTCTGCGACTTCGCAGTGCTGGAGTTGGTGCGGTGCTTGTCGGGGAGTCGCTGATGCGATGTCCCGATATCGCACAGGCGGTCCGGGAGCTTATGATCGGATGACGAATAAACTTCTGTCGCCCCGTTGCCATCACCTGGAAACGCTCGGTTGTCGCTTTGCGGCAATCGCAAAAGTGAACACGTTGAATCCACTGTTTTTTTGAAGGAGCAATCACGATGACTGAATCCGGAACTGCAAACGCCGTTGAAGCCCCTGTCGAGCAAGTGCTCGTGATTCCAACGGCCGTCTTTCATGAAATTGGTCACTTCCAGGGGTTCTGCGACGAAACGGATCGTTATCTGAACGTGATTCTGGATCCGATTCATGCCAGCTATCGCCCGCGCAACGAAATGGAAGAGGATCCTTCGTTCAAGCAGTTGATTCCGTATTGCATCTTTCAGTGCAACGGCATGGTGTTCAGTTACAAACGCGGCAACGATCAGGGAGAAGCTCGCCTGCATGCGAAGCGTTCCGTCGGCGTCGGTGGTCATGTTTCAACACTGGATCTGAACGGCGAAGGAACTCCATACTCCGAAGGCATGAAGCGTGAGATCGAAGAAGAAGTGTTTCTGAAATCTCAGTGGACGGAACGTTGCGTGGGGCTGATCAACGACGATGAAACGGAAGTGGGGAAGGTTCATTTAGGCGTGGTTCACATTTTTGACCTCGAATCTCCACAGATTTCACCACGCGAAACGTCGATGATTGAGGCAGGGTTCGCACCACCAGAGCAGCTGTTGCGCGAACTGGATGAGTTTGAGACCTGGTCCCGGATTTGCCTAAAGGCATTGTTTGCTGATCAAGCCTGAAGCAAATCGGCAGATGTTGCCGAACTTTTTACGCTCCGGCAAGCTATGGCGGAAGG
>CAYZYB010000256.1:0-6774 GCA_964481505.1 uncultured Planctomycetaceae bacterium
GCCCACAGCCCGACCATGTTGGCGGGCATGATCATCATGCTTCAGAACAGGAGAACTTTCCATGGCAACGCTTACCCGAGCAAATCAGCAACTGTTTCATAGGACACCCGATGAGTGTTACGACTCGTTCGAGGCACTACGCGAAAAGTGCTACGTCGATCGTGAAGAATCGGTTGATTGCTGGATTCGTCCACAGGATATCGTCATCACACATGACCTGACAATTTGTTGCGACGGAACTGAATTTCCACTCAACGATTGGTCTTTCTCGCAACTCTGCCGCATGGCTGGCGTCAGTAAAGATACGATCAATCGGCTGAGTCATAAGACAGCAAGCAAAGCATTCGAGGAAACGCTGCCTGTTTCCGACAAACCGCTGCAACTGCTGACCAACGACGACGTCATTCGGTCCGTTCACGGAGTCGCGTACACACGATTGTGGAACTCTGAACTACTGGACGTTGTTCAGGAATTTGCGTCCGACTTCACGCCTCCTCAAAAGGCGATGGACGGGACAAGCACAGGACTCTACTGCGGTGAGCAGGACATGTTTGCGTTTCTGATCGACCCCACTGGCTGGGCCGAGATTGACGGCGAAGCGTTCGCACCGGGTTTCTTCATCTGGAATTCGGAAGTGGGGCGTCGCACGGTTGGCATCCAGACGTTCTGGTTTCAGAAGATCTGCCAAAACCATATCGTCTGGGACGCAGTCGAAGTAGTTGAATTCACGCGCAAGCACACTGCGAATGTTCGTGACGGCTTGAACGAGATTCGACGCATCATCGAAGACCTCACTGCCAAACGTGACGCACGACGTGACGGGTTCGTTGACGTCATGCGAAAAGCGATGGTTGAAAAGCTGGGAGCCGATGCGGATGAAGTTACCAAACGACTCGGAAAGGAAGGCATTCCGCGTGGCTTGATCAAGGATGCCATGCAGATTGCGGAACGAAATCGTGGGTTCACAATCTTCTCACTCGTTGATGCTCTGACGAAACTGTCGCAACGAGTTGACCTTGCTGGCAGTCGCATGGAACTTGACGCGAAGATCGGTCGGCTTCTGCAACTCGCAATGGCGGCTTAGCCATGGATCCACAACGAACATGGGAAATGCTGCTTGATGCCTGGGTGCAACGTAACTGGGAAGACGTTGTTGAACTGACCGATTCCCTGCTCAGTTGGATTGCGAAAAATGGTTTTCCACCTGAAGCGGAATCTCCGCGGCGGTTGGGCGTTGACCTAAATCTTGTCATCACTCAAACCGCTTGCCAGTTCATGACGCAACGTGCTCGCAGTGTCCTTGATGCGCCATACGGAATTCCATCCGACGTGCCGTTCACACTGACATGCTGTGACTGCAACAACGAAGGACCAGACACTCACGTTGAGGCAGTAACTGAAGGCTGGACTGATATTGAGTACGTTCCGAATATGACATCGGAACATTTTCTTGGAGTTTGTCCAGTCTGCCTTGCTAACGACGGCTAAACAAGCCCTTTACACAACCGATCCGAATCAAGGAAGGGGGTAATACGATGCACGAACGAAGAGGTTTTCGCTATGGTTGAACGACCACCGGAAGCCTCTTTCCATACGCCTCAAGAATTCGCCGGCCGCTCTGCGCTCCTCAATCTGGCTTTACGTGTTCCGTCAACAGAAATCTTAATTGCCTCGTCAAGCATTTGTTCGAAGTCAGAATGAGATTCTTGGGTATCGCAGCAAAAGGACTGTTCCAGTCCGAGACTGGAACAGTGATCGCCTCTCAACCGTATTAGTATTCGCTGGGCAGAAGAATTGTCGTCGACGAACGGTCAGCTTCGGTGATAATCCAAAATGCTTTACCAGAATCGGATTCATACACTGACATTAGCCGCGCTTCGTTCCGCAGCGCCCATTCGTTCTGGGCACGATCTTCGTCACAGATGCTGCCCCAATCGCCGATTGCGTGGCGATTCAGAGCAACCTCGACTTCTTTCATCGGAATCAAATCCTGCGCACCGGGCGTGATTCCCAACTGACCGACTTCAAACTTCACAACCATGATAGAACCTCCAAAGAAACCTAAAATGCGATTCTCAAGAGCTATCACGACTGAAAGCCACAAGTCACGTTGCGCGAAAGATAATGCGTGACAAAGGACGTTATTGTGCGTTAATGTTGACCGAGCAAAAGAAGCTCACCGAAACGAATTCCTGATCTCCCGATAGTGTGAATCAGATGACGGGCGTACGAGCAAATGCATGGAGGTGCGATGAAGAAATCGGTTGACAAATCTCTGGATCCAGCCATCTCAAAAGGCGTTCTGGACGTCCGATACACGAGTCCGGCACGCGCCTGCAAACCTGAGATTCCACCCCCTGTTCTCATCGAGAGGTCTGGTTCAGCCGCTCGATTCGCCTGGGAAGAATTCATCTACGGAACCATTCGAAACACGCACACCAGGGTCGCCTATGAACGGGCGATTCGACGTTTTCTTGACCATTGTGAAAAACTTGGCAAGGGGCTGCCGAGAATCTCGCCGCGTGATGTGGGCGGCTACCTAGATGGGCTGGATCTTGCTCCTGCCACAAAGAAGCTACAACTGTCCGCCATCCGCCATTTCTTCGATACGTTGGTGACGCGTCACGTGGTGGTATTGAATGCTGCAGCCTCGGTGCGAGGCGAACGCCTGCAGGTGATTGAAGGCAAAACGCCGGAAATCACCGTTCAGCAAGCTCGGAAACTCATGCAGAGTATTGATGCCAGCACGGTTGTCGGCCTGCGAGACCGTGCGATCATTGGAATCCTGATCTATACAGCCGCGCGAGTTGGAGCGGTCTCGCGATTGCGTCGTGGTGATTTTTACGACCTGGGCGATCAGTACTGTCTGCGGTTCTCCGAAAAAGGCGGCAAGTCGCGCGAGATTCCTGTGCGCCATGACCTTCGCGGCTTCTTGCTGGACTTTCTGGAAGCAAGCTCACTGGCGGAAGCAGACAAAAACTCCGTCCTGTTTCGCACTACGATTCGACGTACTCGCATTCTTACCCAGAATCGAATGACCGCTGGTGACATGGCTCGCATGATGAAACGTCGATTGAGGAAAGCAGGATTGCCATCTCGCTTATCCCCTCACTCATTCCGCGTGGCAACAATCACAGATTTGCTCAGCCAAGGTGTTCCACTTGAAGATGTCCAAAATCTGGCGGGCCATGCCGACCCAAGAACCACGCGACTCTACGACCGCCGAAAACGAAAAGTGACTCGCAATATCGTTGAACGGATCTCGGTCTGACTCCTTTGAGTTAGATTTGACTGAACTGAGATAGAGACGTGTGGTTCACCTGTGCGGTAACACGACTGTACGTTCGGCCGAACGGATTGGATCGTCACGACTTCTAATTCGACGGCGGCAACGGTGGTGGGCCGTCGGAAATTGGGGCGGATTGAGACGGGGGCAATTGTCGCGCTCGTGGCACATATCGTGGGGATGTGTTCTCCCGTAGATTGTCCGATGGGCGGCGGTCGAAGGCCGGAGGGCTGCTGCTAACCGGACCGTGGTCGTGGTTGCAGGACCCGTCGTGCTGGTGTCCCTGGAAGTCGTCGAGAGGAGGCTGGCGATTTATTGGGGAACGATCGAATGATGCTGGCGGGCCGGATCTTAAGCCGCGGTCGTAGTTCCGAGACCGGTCATAGGTGGATGGCTGTTCGAAACGCCTTGGTGACTGGTAGGTGGACGGCGGCGCGTATCGATCGTTGCGATTGTAGTTGTCTCGGAGATCATAGCTGGACGGACGATTGTCGATGGAACGCTGGTCGTAGGTTTGAGGTCGATCGTAGCTGGGGTTCTCAAACCCGGATCGATCGTATGCCGGTGTTAGCTTGGGATACGCCTGGCTGTCCCACGGTCGTTCGAGTCGGTTCTGGATTGACTGTGACTGCTGCGACAAACGTTGAGCGTACGGACAGGCCCCGTCGCGGCAATCGCTGAGTCCGTAGGAATCGGGATACTCGGCAGCTCGATCGAGGTTCGTTGGAACATAGCTGCTGCCGCGGCCGAACGGACAGTCGTAGCCCTGAGCGAAAGCCGCCTCGGCGGTGATGAGTGCCAGCCCGAAAGCAGCCGTGAGAGCGATGGGACGTTTCATTCTGATTCCTTATTCGCGTGTTGTTGGTGTGATCGATGATCAGGTTGCGAACTGAAACAGCGTCGAACGGTCATCGTGACTTCACTCCGCAGCAAACGATGTGCCACCGGAATCACATTGAATTAGGGACTGCGTTTTCGGCCGATCGGCCGTTACACACCGCAAAGATATCGCAGCTTGTCGTGCTTATGACTCAGTATTGCTGTCCGTTTGTGATCCCTGTGATCTTACGTGTGATCCGTTTGAACTCGAAACGTTCGAGGTCCGTCAACGTCTGTTTCAGACGTAAGTGATGCAACAGAAGCAACTTGAAGCTGCAGCGAGGGATTGGCACGTCCTTCGCTTTTCTCATTCACCGGTAACACAATCCACGGCTATCTGAAACCCGCTGAAAGGGAAATCAAGATGAACACGAAACGCTCAAAGAACTCGAACAAAATCAAGAACTTCGGACTGGCCGCATGTGCAATCATGGCACTGGGAGTCATGACAGCTGGTGAAGCGGCTGCTCAGTGTCGAATTGGTGGCAACGCTGGCTACGGCTACAACAGTGGCTACGGAGTCACTGGAAACAACTACAACTATGGAAGTAATTTCAACAACCGAGCGAACGTCGGTTACAACAACGGCTACGGCCTGACGTCCGGATATCGAGGCTACTCAAACCAGCGTCCGTCGCTGTCACTGGGCCTGAGCTACAACAGTAATCTGAATTCAAGGTACAACGCAAACTACGGAAACGGGGTTTACGGAAGCCAGTCGAATTACGGAAACGGCTTCCACGACAACAGTCGCCAGCCGGTTGCTTATCGCCACGGCAACCACATTGACGTTGAAGATGGCTACGGTCGTCAGCACCTGCGAGGTCGTGGATTCTGATTCTCGGTGGTCAGCAACACTCGCTTCAGCTCGCCCAACAGCAGAAAAACGCCACGTGATGCACGTGGTGTTTTTTTAATGACTCTTCCCGCTTGAGTCCTGGCCGAAGAATTTTGTTTCGGCCATTTCGCAGTCGCGGTTGTGGTGCGTTTCTCAATCGCACTCAATGTAAATCGCAAGGATTCTCAGTAATCCAGCTGCCGACTGAAAAC
Organism: uncultured Planctomycetaceae bacterium; assembly: GCA_964481505.1. Lineage (GTDB taxonomy): Bacteria > Planctomycetota > Planctomycetia > Planctomycetales > Planctomycetaceae > Fuerstiella. The sequence continues at coordinate 5,216 of CAYZYB010000256.1, forward strand.
TTTAGGCCTCCATTATGACACGACAAAAAGTCGTGTCTGCTACCTCGACTCATGTTGAGCTGGTCGGTTGCGTCGGCTTTGACATCTTCAGGGATTGCGAAAGCCGTTGTTCTTCGGCCGGCGACAGTTCTTTTCCGAGCGAGCGACGAAACGGTTGGAGTTCGTCCGCGATCAGTGATTCTCTAAGCTGTAACCCAGGCACAGTTTGCCGAAGTTGTTGCAAAACGGATTTCGGATCGTCACAGAACTTTTCGTAGGTTACTTCGATCATCTGCTTTGAATCGATGCCGGACGTTTCCCGTTGAATCCGTGATTCGATTTCGTAGAGTTGATCACAAACATCGTCAACGTATCCGAGCGGATCGTCGTTGCCCTTCAACTGTCGGCTGCGAAGACCCCAAGGTGTGTTCCTGTCTCCCTGAATGTCCAGACGTGACCGGATAAGCGATCTTGCGGAAGCGGTGAGATCACGTCGAACAACGACGAAAAAAATGTCTGCAAGATTCTCCGACAGCAGACGCATACATTCGGTATTCCGATTGTTCTTGTTAAGAAACGGTTTCGGCAATGCACTTGTCCATGCCGCAAAGAAGCGATTCATTTCGCTGGCTGCGGCGGCGGAAATGTCCTGCGCAGTTTGATAGCGGTCATCCCCTAGCCAGCGGTTCCAAGCGTGAAATCCATCGTTTGGATCACACAGGCGAGCTGTCTGACCGTAATAGCTTTCGATCGCAGGAGGCACGTTGTCCAATGGTCTTCCGAACCAGCGGGAGGCCGTCAGCGGCGCTCGGGGAAACAACGAACTTAGGTTTGTCAGGCAGGACACGTCGCAATACCGAGCCAGAACCTGGTAAACCAGTGTGGTGCCGCATCGCGGCGGGCCGACCACGAGAACCATCGGGTGTTGTCGAGGCGGTGGGTTTCTGAGCGACCGACGTTCGATTAACGACATTACCAGATCGACCGGGGTTAGAATCAGCCGGAATCCTTCACGGAACAACGCGGCACGCGCCGAACGTTTCCCGGATCGCAACATCCGGTACACGAGCCCGAGCGGGTTGCTGAAGTTGCCATACGTTCCCGTCGAAGGTTGAGCATCTGATGGAGAATCTGGCGCTGTCATTATGAGGCGACCTTGTTGCTTTGTTCATACTTGACGAGTCATTGCCGAATGATCGTGGCCTTGATGGAAGAATCTTCTCGCGTACCGGTCTCCCAAACGATGACAACCGGACCTTTGGCATTGACGGGACTGACAATGACCGGGTCAGCAGCGGCATCCACCACCTTCCGGGGTGTTGCTGAACCAGGCACCACATACATCAGAGGGCCGTTGAGTCGACTAAGCCAGGCGATAAACGCGCCGTCGTCGGTGCCGGCGACCCATGGCTGGAGTCCACGCCCGAGCACGGTTTCAGCACCGTCGGCAGAGTCTGTCCGGTAGACGGTGTTGTCGCGTCGCCAGACAGTTGTGATCTTTCCCGAGCCGGTCGATGCCAGATAGCCACCATCCATTGGACAGGCATTGAGCTTCCATGTCTGCTGCCCAAGCTTCTTAG
>CAYZYB010000257.1:0-6756 GCA_964481505.1 uncultured Planctomycetaceae bacterium
AACTCAGACGACTCGGCAAAGATCAGACCGTTAGCCTAACACTCAACGAATCGCTTTCGCATTCCCGACTGGGCGATCGCCGAGCATTACTTAACGGGCTCGACGGAATCAAACGCCGCGTCGATGCGTCCGGCATGATGGACGCCATGGACCGCTTTCAACAGCAGGCCGTTGGCATCCTGACATCCGGCGCACTTGCCAACGCGATGGATCTGACAACGGAAGACCCCGCGGTACTCGCACGCTACACAGCGCCTGCCCCAAAACAGGGAACGCAATCGACGACAAGTGAAGGTCCGGAGAGCATTCGCAAGTTTCTACTGGCTCGACGACTTGTTGAAGCTGGCGTGCGTTGTGTCAGTGTTTCCATCAGCGACTTCGACACCCATTCGTCGAACTTCGATCGCATGCGACACCTGGTGCCAATCGTCGACTACGGGCTTACAGCTCTGGTTACCGATCTGAAAGAACGTGAAATGCTGGATGACGTTTCGATTGTGGCGTGGGGAGAATTCGGACGCACGCCAAGAATCAACAGCAAGAACGCCGGCCGTGACCACTGGCCCCGTGTGGGCCCTGCGTTACTGGCCGGTGGCGGAATGCGCACAGGACAGGTGATTGGCGCTACTGACCGCATCGCCGGATCTGCTGTTTCGAGGCCCGTGCACTACAAAGACATCTTCGCCACGCTCTACCGAAACCTTGGAATCGATGCCCGACAAGTCACCATCGATGATCCGCAGGGCCGACCGCAGTACCTGCTGGACGATGGTGAAACACTTCCGGAATTGAGCTAACCGGCGGCCGCTCTTGATTGTGGAGCACGTCGAGTTTCGCCCGCTTTTGGGGAGGGCAAGTGCAGGATTGCGTCTCAACGCCCTGCTCTGCAGCCCGAGACGTTGTCTTCTGTAACCACTTTACTCAACATAACTTACGGCATGCGGTTTACCCAGAGGGGTGTCGGTGAAATCAGCATGGAAAATCTCCAACAAAGCTTCCGCCGAAGACGTAAGCATATGGTCTGAGGTGCGTTTGCCTCTTTTGTGACCCTTCAAAGCGCTTGCAGATTCATGAATTCCATCGCCATTTTCGCTCAGCAAAACGCTCTGACAGACCCGCCCAGCTGGACCCTGTCATGGCTCGTCGCTCTGGGGCTGCTGTTTGCATTAATCGCGTTTTCGTACACGACAAGAGCTGGGATTATTGCTCGTGCGACCACCAAAGAAGCAATCCGGCAGCCGCTGTTCTTTCTGCTGCTGCTAATTTCGGCGGCGGTACTTGTTGTAAACACCTTCATGCCGTTCTTCACATTCGGAGACGACATTCGAGTTCTGAAAAACTGTGGTCTGGCGACGCTGTTGATCTCCGGAATGCTGCTGGCCGTCTGGACGGCAGGCACCAGCATTACGAATGAAATTGACGGCAAGACGGCGATGACTCTGCTCTCCAAACCGATCAATCGCCGCCAGTTTATCCTCGGAAAGTACGTTGGTATCCTGCAGGCCGTGCTTTGGCTGTTCCTGCCGCTGGTGTTGATTCTCGCCTTCTTCATCTTCTACAAAGTCGGCTACGACCAGCGCGAGTCATCGTCTGAGGTGACTCCGTGGTTTCAGGCCGTGACCATGATGGGCAAAGAAATCCCATGGCCTCACCCGGAACGAATCGGAGCAATTTCGGAGGTGCTTCCAGGTGTCGTGCTGGCGTTCTTCCAGGTCAGCGTATTGGCGGCGATCAGCGTCGCTATCGCAACTCGACTGCCGATGGTGGTGAATCTGGTCGTTTGCTTTGCGGTGTTCGTGGTGGGCAATCTGACACCGATGCTCGTAAGTCAAAGTGAAACAGTGATCAACAACGAGTTTGTAACGTTCGTCGCAAAGCTGATTGCGACGGTTCTTCCATCGCTGGAATCGTTCAACATCTACGCCGCTCTGGCGACCGGACACTCTGTGCCTCCGTCGTATCTCGGAATTAGTCTGTGCTACGGAGTGGCCTACGCGGTCGCAACAATCATGCTGGCCTTCATGCTGTTCGAAGACCGAGATCTCGCATAAATTGCAAAGCTGCCAGCCACCCCAAATCTACACGTGAGTGCCTCAGCGCTGGTTTAAGAATTTATACTGCGGCACAGGCTGTGGTACCGGAATAAAGCGGCTTTGGGGCGAGAATTTCGATTGAAAAGCGTCGAAGCAATGACTGCTGCCAGTTGTGATAGCTGTCAGCCCCCGGTAAGTTGGCAGTAGGCCATTTCGCCGATTTCCAGACGCGATCGTAGTATTCGATTGTGTCATTGTGGCCGGGCTGCTTTGTTCTTCGAAGGTCTCCGAGTGTCTGACGCCTCCAACACTACATTCAGTCGAGTGATTTCGGACCGGCACTTTCTCGGTAAGTCGCTGATCTCCGCCACGATTCCGGCTGTGGCATCTTCGCTCCTGATCGCAGTGATCGTGCTCTGTGTTGGAACAATATTCCAGCTGCTGGCGCACGCCACCAATAGTACGGCTCCGCCAGTTGGGGACATGCCGGCAACGATTCTTAACGGACTATCAAACGCTATTCCAGCACTGCGAAAGCCGAGCTTTGCTTCCACCTTCCTGTTTGGAGTGATCGTCGTCGCGGTCGTATTCCGAGCACTTTTCAGGTCACTGGCCAATCGCAGGATCAACCAGCATGTTGCGGGTGGCGTGAACAGGCTTCGCGAGCATATTCAGCGCCAGGCTCTGCGTTCCAATCCGGGAGACCTTTCGGGGCTTCAAAAACGAATGGCCGCTGACCTGTTTCAGAATACCGCAAGGCAACTGGAAGAAGGTGCATCGCAATGGGGGCTGGTGCGGCTGACAACTGTGTGCGACCTGGTCATTCTGATCTTATTGCTGGTCATTGTGCAGTGGCGCGTGGGACTGGAGTCTGTGATCCCCATTTTGGTTTGTTGGTTTGTCGCGCGAGTAGAAACAGAACGTCATTCTGCTTCAACAAACCTGCTTTCTGAACAAGTCGACCGCGGACTACAACAGCTCACAGAAGATCTTGACAAAGCCGGCATCGTCGCCGGATACGGCATGGAAAATCTGGAGCACGACCACTTTAGTGCTCAGCTTCAGCAGTACCAAAGCCGCTGTGACAACCTGCTGCGGCAAAAACTCCAGGCCAACTGGACAGCCTTGCTGATCACGATTGCGGCCGTCGTTTTGCCAGGCTTCATTATTGCTCGACACGTAATCTTTGGAGACTTAATCGGACTTGCGACCGCAGCGATGTTGCTGTCGACACTGGGGCTGATCATTGCCACTCTGAATCGATGGCATGCCGTTCCAACGCTGGAAGGAGAGGCCATGGTTGCAGCAGAAGCCATAAATCAGTATTTGCTGCGCGTCCCACCGGTGAGCCAGGTGGTCGGCGCAAGTTTTCTGGAACCAATGTCTCGCGTATTGCAATTTGATCAGGTGAGTTTCGAAACCGAAACGAATCCGGACCTCCTGTTAAATCTGGATCTGAAGATCGAAGCCGGAAAACGGATCGCCCTGTTGTCCCTGAACCCGACGGAAGCCAAAGCGCTGGTCAGGCTGATTCCACGATTTGCTGACCCTGCAACTGGACAGGTCCTGATTGACGGCCAGGACATTCGGCATGCTACACTGGAATCGCTTCGTGCAGAAGCCGTGATCGTCGGAGGTGATGAACCGGTCTTTAATGCCACTGTGCTGGAAAACATTACAGCCGGCCAGCCAAACATCTCTCGTCAGGACGCCATCGAAGCAAGCAAGACCGTTCACGCCGAGAGCTTCATCCGTCGACTCAACAAAGGCTATGAAACTCATCTTGGTAAAGCTTCGGCATCGCTGGATGTTGGACAGCGATTCCTTTTAAGTCTGGCACGAGCGATCGCCAGAAAACCGGCGTTACTGGTGATTGAAGAGCCGGATGAGGTACTGGACGAAGAGACGAAAACGATGCTGGACGACACCTACCAGCGAATCTGCAATGATCGAACAGTCATATTTTTGCCGTCGCGACTATCGACAGTAAAAAAGTGCGACCGCATCGTGATGCTGCATCAGGGACGAGTGGCCGCAGACGGCCCACACGAGAAACTTGTGGTCGCGTCGGAACTGTACCGACACTGGGAATACGTGCGGTTCAACGTTTTCCGTGTTTCCGCTGACGCATAATTCTTCCGCTGCTGCCCAATTGGGCGTGCGGCAGGTGGCCTGGGCATCAGGGATCGCGCAGCTTCCCGGCGAATCGAAGAGCTACGGTTTTGTCTCGGTACTCGAATGCGCCACTGAGACCTGGCCAGTTGCCATCGTTTGAGCGGCCATCTGCGGGTCCATGTTGAAAAGCACACGACCACCGCTTCCCCAGCGGCCGTTTTGGTGGTGAAAGACCGCACTGCCTTCGCGGATCATCGACACGGCTTCAACGTCCTCCATATCTCCACCTTCAACTGCTTCGAATGACAGGTTTACTCCACAAAACAGAGTGTGGATTCCTGTTGAGGATTCCTCAACCAGAGTAAACGTATCCAGCCATGTGCAGTTCTTCCAAATCAGTCCGCGCGGCTTACCACTCGTCGCGGCTTTGGCAAAAAAATCGTCCCGCAATTGTTGCCGCTGTCCCTCGAACGACTGCAGAATTCGCTGCGCAGAATTCTTCTGAGGAAAGACGGCAGAGATCAGTTTCTTCACGGCTTTAAACACGACATTCCTTAACAAACCAGCATTTTTGCGAACGAACACAACTCAACCGAGTCATCAATCGACAAACTTTGCCCATCTTAACTACACAGTACAACTCATCTGACACGTCTGTTCCTGCGAAACCGGGCATCCGTTCGAACCATTTTCCTAAAACCTACCGACACAACCTGCCGAATCTCTACTGCAGTGACATCCAAACCAATCGGATTCGAAGGTATAGCCGTCGGAACCGTTCAAATTGAACCACGCCGTACTCACGTGCACCCCAACTGCGGAGACCAGAATGAAAACTCAATTCGGAACATGGCTTTCAACTCTTGCCGTCTGTGTTATGGCATTGCCAGTCCAGGCAGCCGAACCAGCATCAGCCCGAACGCTCACAGATGTCGCCTTTACCGCGGCAGGAGACTTCCTCGGGGTTGTTGTTGACGAAGCCGGTAAACCTCTGGTGAATGCTCCGGTTCAAATCCTGCATAACCAAAAGGTTGTGGCAACGGCAAAGACAAATGAATCCGGTCGATACTCGGTTCATGGACTTCGTAGCGGGCTGCATATCGTACAGACGAAAAATGCCTCCCAGGCATGCCGCTTCTGGAATGAAAATGCGGCACCACCATCGGCAAAGCGTGGTTTGGTGATGGCCAACCGACAAACAATCGTTCGAGGTCAGTTTTGCGACGACGGTTGTGGTCAGGGTTGCGGTGAGGGATGTGGCGAAGGCTGCGGCGAAGGCTGTAGTGGCGGTGGCTGCGGCTTATTCGGCGGTGGTGGCTTATTCGGAGGCGGTGGCGGTTTATTCGGTGGTGGAGCGTTGCTGCCAATCGGAGCATTCGCAGCCGTTACGGCTGTGACTCTTTCAACAACGTCAGGCAACAGCAGTTCGTCTTCAGTTGTTGCTCCACCAGCTAGTCCTTAATTTCACGACGACAAAACGAATTGATCCAAAGCGGACCGTGCATCCAATGCACGTTCCGCTTTTTTTTTGCGCGCCCGTCGGCAGACAGATGAAGACTACAGAATCCCCAAAACTGACATAACCAGAGTGATCCCTGCAGCCCTTAAAGGCCGATAGATCGGAATAACCGTTACAGTTTCACTAAGAGTAAGGCTAGCGCCGCGGTTCTTCTTTGCCTCAGAAGAACCATTCCTCATCCGCGATTGGACTTGGATGACGAGCTCTCAGGGCAACAGCTTGGTGTCGGTTATATGAAGGGGGAGGCATTCGAAAGCCTGCATTTCGTGAAGGATCACCCCGGTGAGACGTCATGGCTTTCTTGCAATCATGATGGCGGGCGCTACTGCCTGTGCCGCATGGTTTCTGAATCAAAATCATCCACTCGACGCATCCGAGGAAACGAATCGTTCGTTCCGAGAGGCGTTTGGTAACCGTTCCGAAACTCCCGAACCCATCGAAGATGAGAACGGGATTCGACTGAACTATTTCGAATCCGACTGGGCACGCGTTCTGCGCGACGTTGCCAAACAGGGGCAGTTGACGCTGGTGATGGACAAGATCCCTCACGGCAGTTTTGCGCGCCGCGATCGGAATCGGTATCAGATAGAATCTGCGGTTCGCATTTTGAATGCGGATTTGGAAAGCCAGGGATTTCGCCTGCTGCAACAGGGCAACTATCTCGTCGTCTTGAAGCTCGACAACGCTCGGACGCGGTATTCGCGGCCTGTGCTCAACGAATGGCAGAGTCTGGACAAATCGGACACGCCATCGGCCGCCGTGCAGCGAGGCAGCAACGCCCATTCGCGGTTGGTCACCGCCAGTGCTCGCAAAGACCAGGATTCTCCCCGAGTCGCCTGGGCATCGCAGCAAACGGAACAGACCGCGTCGAAGCCATCGCCATTTGCTCAGGACGTTGTTCCTCAGCCACGTCAGCCGGAAGCCAGTCGGGCAAAGCAGCAGAATGAAGGTCCGGCTGTCACGCAAACGGTGGATGTGGAAAACGCCAAGGCTTCGGAAGTCGCACGGTCGATCTACCTCGTCTTCGAATCACGAGCCGAACTCATTGGTAAGGGGCTTCGAGGCCTGCCAACCTTTGTGGTGCAGCGA
>CAYZYB010000258.1:0-6747 GCA_964481505.1 uncultured Planctomycetaceae bacterium
GTGTCATAGCGGCATTGTCAGCGGGAGCCGTAAACGTCAGAGTGCTGACTCCGTCGAAGCTGATGTTCGGATCAGTTGCCGCGGCGGTCGCCAGGGCCGAGGCCAGTGTGGCGTAGTCTGTGCCGGTTGTTGTGCCGTTCGTCAGAGCGAAGTCGATCGTGGCCGTTTCGTTTTCGCCGAAGTTGCCTGCCAGGGAAAGCGTGTACGCAGCGGCTGCTCCTTCGGCAACAGTGGTGGCGCCTGTGAGACTCCAGATTGCCGGCGCGTCGGGAATTCCGTTGATGCCCTGAGTGTCGTCGATCGTTGTCGTGACGGTGTTATTGAGCGCAACGCTGTCGTCATCTTCTTCAAAGCGAGACGCGGCTCCCGTTGTGGAATTGGGGTTCGCCAGTCGAACGGTGTAATCTTCCGGACCTTCCGTGAAGGTGTCATCGGTGATATCCAGATTCAACGTGATGTCGCTCATCGTCGAACCATCGGTCAACGATGTGAACGTCAGGATGCCGGTATTTGTATCGAAGTCCAGCGATGAGTCTCCAGCAATCGCGTCCTCGACGGCGGTTGCAAACAAAGCGTAGTCGCTGCTGTTGGTGTCGACATCGTCCAGCAACAACTGGACTCGCACATTTTCATCTTTGCCCACCTGCCCGGTCAGCACGATGGTGTATCTGGCCGTATCGCCTTCGTCGATGGATGTGTCACCGGTGATGCTCCAGACCGCCAGATCGGGGTCGCCTCCCAGAGCCACGGTGTCGTTGATTTCTGTCGTGACCGACTGCTTTGTAGAATCAACACCAATAACGGTTAGGCCGGACGGTGAGTCGGGGGAAGTGAGGTCAATCGAAAACTGTTCGGGGCCTTCGGTGAATGCGTCGTTGGTGATGGGAAGATTAAACGTGAGATCGTTCATCGTCGAACCATCCGACGGCGCCGTGTAGGTCAGCGTGTTGGTGCCGCTGTCGTAAGAAAGTGTCGAATCACCAGCAGCGGCAGCCGTGATGGCGGCATCGATGTCGCCGTAGTCCACCGGCAGAGTTGTAATATCAGAGATGTTGACGACGACCGATGCCGACTGGCCGATACCGAAAGTACCGTCGAGGCTGATCGTCCACGGGTAAGTTCCGCCTTCATCGGCGGTTGGCGGTCCGGTGATGCTCCAGTTGGCCGGACCGTCGGGAGCTCCCCCGGGGCCCTGAGTGTCGTTGATGGTCGTGGTGACTTCGGACTTTGTCGGATCGATGATTGTGGCGGCAGCTGTGGAAGAAGTCGCATTGGTAAGCTGTAGCTTAAAGTCTTCGAAGCCTTCGATTTCGTTGTCGTCGGTTATGCCAAGTTCGACAACGAGGTCCGCCATGGTGGCTCCGTCAGATGGAGCGGTAAATGTCAGCATGTCGGTTCCGTCGAAGCTGACATCAGGATTGGCTGCGGCAGCTGCGGTAACAGCCGCGATGAAGGCGGCGTAGTCTGCGCTGTTGGTGTTGTCATCCATGAGACTCAGGTCAACAATGGCCGTTTCACCGGCTCCCAGCTGACCGGCCAATGCGATCGTGTAGCTGGCCGTGGTCCCTTCGTCGGTGGAAGTCGTTCCGGTAATGGACCAGGTCGCTGTGTCGTTGTCGGTTCCTGCCGCGTCGATTGTGTCGTTGATGACTGTGGTCACTGTATTGGCCGCGTTGACGGCCACCGAGGCTCCTGTTGTTGTCTGCGGATTGGCAATGGCAATCGTGTAGTCTTCCGGACCTTCGACAATGCTGTCATTGATGGCCTGCAGATTAAAATCAATGGCGTCCATCGGGCCCATGCCATCACTGGTAAACGTGATCGTTGTGCCGCTGACCGAAACACTGCCTGCTCCGCTGTAACCAGCAGCCACACCGGCCAGAGCAACGGTCAGCGTATCGTGGTCAGCAGCGACCGTTGAGTTTTCGGTTAATACAAGGTCGATGGAAACGCTTTCGCCGTCCTGAAGGTTTCCGAAAAGATCAAGCTGATAGTTTGCGATGCCGTCTTCGTTGACAGTCGTATCACCGGTCAGTCGCCATTCCGCCGGACCGTCAACGTCAGTGATTGTTGTCGTGACGTCTTCCTGTGTGGAATCGACGGTAATCGTTGCACCCGTGCTTGACGTCGGACTGGAGATTGCGATTGTGAAATCTTCGTCACCTTCGATCAGCGAATCAGCACTGATGCCCAGGTTGATGACAAGGTCCGTCATGGACGCTCCATCGGACGGCGCTGTAAACGTCAGCGTGCTGGTGCCATCGAACGTAACGGCGGGATTGGCGTTGGCCGCATTCATGACGGCCGTTAGAAACGCAGCATAGTCGGCGCTGGTGGTGTCCACGTTGGTAAGAGCGATGTCGACGATTGCCGTTTCGTTCAACCCAAGTGGTGCATCAAGTGCGACGGTGTAAGCGGCGATCGTGCCTTCCGTTGCTGATGTCGGTCCGGTGATAGACCATTCGGCGCTATCCGTTGTCGTGCCGACGGCGTCGATTGTGTCTTCGATGGTCGTCGTGACGCTATTGGATGCGTCGAGAACCACAGCGGCGCCGGTCGTCGATGCTGGAGTTATCAAGGCGACCGTGTAGTCTTCCGGCCCTTCGACGATGGCGTCATTCGTGGCCTGAATTTCAAACACGAGTTGGCTCATGGAACCCGTGCCGTCACTGGTAAACGTCACGGTCGTGCCCGTGATGTTTACACTGCCCGCGCCGGAATATGCGGGCAGAGCGGCCAGGACCGCGGCCAGTGCCTGATGATCGGCAGCGTTGGTTGTGTTTTCCGTCAGCGACAGATCAACGGAAACGCTTTCGCCGGACGCCAGTTCGCCGAGCAGATCAAGTCGATACGTGGCGAAACCGTCTTCGTTGACCGTTGTGTCGCCCGTAAGTCTCCAGCTCGCTTCGTCATCGTCCGTGATCGTCGCCGATGCGGAATCTGCGGTCGTATCGATGGTGATGTCAGCGTCGCCCGACGTAATGGCGGTGAGCGTCAAGGTAACATCTTCGTCGCCTTCGACGATGGTGTCGTCGAGAACGCTCAGGTCAATCGTTCCGCTCGTCGCGCCAGCTGGTAGAGTGATCGTGCCGGTGATTGTGCTGTAGTCGGTACCGTTGGCTCCGGTGCCCGTGATGCTGTAGCTGATCGTTGTGGGCGAATCGGAAGGATTCGTCATCGACACGGTGAACTGTCCGTCGTCGGAAGGTTCACCGGCCGCGGGATCATTCGCTGTGACAGACACGAGCGCGCTGTCGTCGTCGGTAATGGTGCCGATTGCGGTGTCGGAGGTGTTTCCAACGGTTCCGCTGACCACCGACGCAACGGCGAGTTGCATTGTTTCTGTTGTTTCGAGCGTGGTGTCTTCTGTCGTGGCGACTCGAACCTTAATCGCCGTTGCTTCCGCCGGAATCGTGACTTCGGTGCCATTGGTCGCAGTCAGCCACGTGGCGCCTCCGTCGATGGAATACTCCAGCGGATTGTCGATGTAGTCGTTGATTGAAGTCGCTGAAACATCAGTCGCCGTGATGTTCAGAACGATTGCACTGGCGGATGGATTCGACAGTGTTACGTCGAAGACCAGGCCATCGCCTTCATCGGCCGTGGCATCGGCAATCGTGACATTGGGGGCAGCGTCGTCGTCGACAATTGTGCCTGTGCCGATGACGGGAACAGCCAGGTTTGTGGTCGTGCCGGCGGTTACTGTGACGGCCAGCGTGTAGCTTTCGTCGGGCTCATCAATCGTGTCGTCGACAATGGGAACTCGAACCTGCACCGACATTTCACCCGCAGCGATGGTGGCGGTTGATGCGGCAACCCAGCCGGTGCCATCGAATACTTCGAGGCCTCCAGCAGCCGCATCGAAATCGGTGCCTCCGCCAATCGCGGTGCCATTGGCGAGCGCCAAAGACACGTCAATGTCTTCTACGCTGAGATTGTCGATTTCGATGGTGTAGATGGCGTAGTCGTCTGTGCCTTCGACGGCGGTGACGTCGTTAATATCGACGGTGGGTATGTCATCCGTGTCGGTGATTTCTGTGGTGACGGTGTCGTTGTCCGTATCGACCCCAAGGTCTTCAAAACCGCCGCCGGTCACACTGGCGATGGTGATCACGATGTCTTCATTGCCTTCAAACAGCGAGTCATCAATTGTAGGGAGTGTGAATGTGACGGACGAATCTCCGTCCGGGATAATCAGCGTCGCAACTCCGCCAAAATCCGAACCATCGCTGGCGGTTCCGGAATATACCAGCGTCACAGTGACGTCTTCGAAGGCCGGGGCGACCAGATTCGTACCGGAATCTGTCAGAGTGATTGTGTAGTCGGTCGTTGTGCTGCCTTCTGCCACGCTGGGCGGACCTGTGATGGACGCGAGAACTGTCTCCACCAGAGTTTTGTCGTCCTGAATGGTTCCGGTACCGAAAGCCAAACTGTCGTCTGCACTTCCTGCCGTGACGGATGCTGTGATCGTGAAGGTCTCATCTGATTCCCCCGCGTTGTCATCATTGATCGGCGTCCGCAATCGCAGAGCTGTCGAGCCGGCAGTGATCGTTGCGGCGTCAACTTTATCCCATGACGTGCCGTTGAAAACTTCCAGTTCATCGGGGCCCACGATTCCGTAGTCAACGCCGTCACCCAACGCAGAACCCGGTGTGGCGATGAGACTCAGGGCGATGTCTTCGAAGGTGGCATTCGAAAGCTCAACCGTGAATTCAATGAAAGGCGTGCCTTCCATAACGACAACGTCATTCACACTAACAACGGGCTGGTCATCATCTACGATGTCGGTCGTTACTGAATTATTGGTCGCGCTGATGACCGTATTCTCAAGGCTGCCGCCCGTGATGCTGGCGATGGTAACAACGACATTTTCGAGCGGTTCGCCAAGCAGATCGTCGATCGTGTTGATCGTGAAGTCGGCGGTCGTCGTGCCAGTAGGAATAGTAACGCTCGCAATTCCCGCGTAGTCAGAACCACCAACCGCCGAGCCGCTGTACGTAAACGTCACGGTAACGTCGGTCAAAGGAGTGTTGTCAATCGTGACCGTGTACGTGGCAGAACTGCCTTCGGTCACAACACCTGGGCCGTTGATTTCGACGGTTGTATCATCGGGAGTCGGGTCATCCAGAATGGTACCGATACCCGTGTCGCTGACGTTTGTGGTGATGCCGCTGACGGTCGTCGCAACCAGCGTGAAAGTTTCGCCATTGTCGATAACAGCGTCGTCGAGAATCGGCGTGCGCACCTGCACGGTGGTCGTGTTGGCGGGAATGATGAGGTTGCCGGTTAGCGGCTGCCAACCGGATCCAGTGTTGTACTCAAGATCTGGGCCGTAGTCGCTGCCGCTTGTGGCTGACACGTCGGCAAGTGCCAGACTGAGTTCTATCGGCTGAGTGCTCGGGTTGCTGAGCGTCACGTCGAAGACCGCGTGAGTATCAACGTCTTCCGTTGCCGTCACATCGTTGACTGCGAGAGCCGGGCGGTCGTCGTCCGTGCCGTTCGGACCGGTGCCATCGTCGATGATTGTGCCGATCCCCTGATTGTCGGCAATCGTGGCAACTCCAGCGTTGGAAAGATCAACATTAAGCGTTTCGCTTTGTTCGAACAGGCTGTCATTGGTGATCGCAACAGAAACAGTCTTTGTCGTCTCACCGATCGCGAAACTCAGCGAACCACTTGCCGCGGTATAATCGACGCCAGCAGTCGCTGTACCATCCGAAGTCGCCCAATCCACTGTCGCCGGTGCGTTAACGGGAGCCTGGTCCAGCGAAACGGTGAACGTCAGCGTACCGTTGTCTTCGTCGACGGTGACGTCGTCGATACTAATTTCCGGTACGTCGTCGTTCAGAATCGTGCCGGTGCCGGTATCGCTTGCGTCGTTGACGGCACCGGACAAAACGGTGGCCGACAACGAAAATGTTTCATCCGTTTCCACGATACCTTCGTCAGTCGTGTCGATGCGAACCAGCAGCGATGTGTCTCCAGCGGGAATAGTGACTTCCGTGCCGTTGGTAGCAGCAACCCAAGCGTTGCCGTCAAAGTACTCAAAACCTGTGGTTTCGAAATCGGTACCGGCCGTGGCAGAACCACTTGTGACAGCAAGGTCCAGCACGATGTCTTCGAAGGATGTATAGTCCGTCGAAATTGTGAATTCGATTGGGCTGCCTTCCGTCGCGCTGCCGTCTCCGATGCTGATCGTAATCGGCGAATCGTTGTCTTCGATTGTGGTGACGACTTCAGTGGTGGCGGAAAGCGTGACGGTTTCGGCGGTAGTGGAGCCTGGATTGGAAATCTCCAGTTTGAACTCTTCGTCGCCTTCAAAGACTCCATCCGTCGCCGTGGTGACACTGATCGCCAGTGGAGTCATCGGACCGGTGCCGTCGCTGGTGAAGGTCAGCGTGTTGCCTACCCATGTGAGCGATCCCGGTCCGGAATACGCGGCCACGGCGGCAGCAACATCTGCTGAGAAGCCTGAAAAATCTGCGGCGTCAGTATCGACGTTGGACAGCGAAAGATCCACGCTGGCTGTTTCGTCAGCCTGCAGGAGTTCTCCCGAAAGAGCGACGGAATACGCGGCCGAGTTTCCATCGATGACGTCACTGTCACCGGTGATCGACCATTCGACCGCCACGGCGTCTCGAACAAGCGTAATCGTGCTGGTGGCCGTGTTACTGGTTGTGTCACCATCATTAACCGTGACGTCGAAAAGGCGATCCCCAACAGTCGGCAGCGGCGAGACATTGTGAT
>CAYZYB010000259.1:0-6734 GCA_964481505.1 uncultured Planctomycetaceae bacterium
GCCAGTAGAAACTGTGCACCTCCGGCGTGATAGCTGGCATATCCAGATGCGTCCTGCCATGAAACCGTTCGGTTGTCTTCCCGATTCCTCAGAAAGGTGCTGTTAATTTTCAGGTGAAACATCGCTGCCGGGACGTTGTGAGCCCAGATACTACCGAACGGGTTGTAGTGTGGCTTGGTTTCACCAAGCATAATCGTGTTCGACGTGCCATCTGTGACGTCACGTATTTTAGTCCTTGTGACACCACGAGCGAACATGCCGACTGCCCCTGTCGAATTACGATGAGGTCGACGCCATCCCCCTTCGACGCCACCAGTGTTCTTACTGCAAAAATTCTCTGCGCCCGCGGTGGCCGTATCTGGGTTTTGACGACAGTCTTTATTGCCCGCATCGTTACGAGTCGGTCCGGCGCTGGGACGGTACATGCCACTCTGAACTCCCACCGAGACATCGGAAAAGTTTGCACCCGTAATCCGCTTCCCGGACGCCGCCAGCGGATTGCTGGGACAAGTTGCCGCTGAGAAGAATTTGTCTGCGATGAGTGCTCGATTGCCGCTGGGGTTATCATTAGGGCCTTTGGTGATGTCCATTTGCTGGTAGAAGTTGGCTTGTTCAAAATACGGCAGCAGCAACTGAAACCACACGCTGCGTCCGTTGCCCCGAAGGTAATTCTCGCCCTGGTCATCTGCCCCAAGCGGACCATCTGAGAATGTGCTCGCATAAGGAAACATCATGCTCACGTCGTGATAGTTGTGGAAAGCCAATCCAAACTGCTTAAGGTTGTTCTTGCATTGTGTTCTTCTGGCTGCCTCACGAGCCTGCTGCACAGCTGGCAACAGTAGCGCAATCAGGATGGCGATGATGGCGATCACGACCAGTAGTTCGATCAAGGTAAATCCTCGGTGTGTTCTGTTCAGCTTTTGCATTCGAAGTCTCCTGAAACAAAGTCATAAAAAGGTAAATCGTTTCCGTACATGCTGAGCGCTCTGATAGACCATCTGCGCTGGTTACAATTGTTGCTAATCGGGCACAGATCCGGGGAATTACCTCTTGTCGTTTTGCGACACCTGATAAATCACGTAATGCACTAAAACACGTGAGTATTAGGGCAAACACGAAGCCTGACCGCAGTACAGCTGGCCGGAGTGTGACAGATTCCGACAATTGCCAACGTTTTCCCAGACGCGTTTTGGCTCCAGATGTCTATGATCAGCCGGTCTTTCGGAATCCGGCCCGCAGTCAAGTCAGCTGCTCGTCGGAGTGAAATACTCAGATGTCGAAAGTTTCTAACGTTGCCAACTGAATCGCTGCCAACAGAGCAGTTTGTATACGTGCCGGTTAGCAGCACGTCCATTCAACTTGGTCTCTATGTCACTGGGGCGGGGTGGAGCGAGGTAGCGCGCGGCGAAAGCTATCCACACAAAGGACATCCTGACCTTTACGACTTCACATGGCGTTCCGGCCGCGTGCTACCGGAGTTTCAGTTCGTGTTTATTTCCAGTGGTTCCGGTGAATTTGAGACAAGAGAAACTGGTCGACTGAAAGTTAAGGCCGGCGCAATGCTGATTCTGCAACCCGATACGTGGCACAGATACCGTCCGATGAAGAAAGAGGGATGGACCGAATTCTGGATTTCGGTCAACGGCGACTTGATTCATGACTGGCAAAATAGGGGCTTGTTAAACACCGACAACCCGCTGATTCATCTGCAACGGCCCGAAGTGCTGATTTTGCAGTATCAGGAAATCATCAATTCACTCAAAGAGCGGACGCGTCAATTACCAACATCAATTGCAGCGCATGCATTGATGATCATCACAGCGGCGATCGATCATCATGCTGCATCCAACGTCGGAAGTTCCCAACGTCACTTAAAGGACTACAGCCCAACCGTGAGTGCTGCCATTTATGAAATCTGGAATCACAGCCACCAACAAATCTCTGTCGCTGCGATTGCTCGGCGACTCAATGTCGTAAGGCGTACGTTGGAACGACTATTTCTAAAGGAGACTGGGCACAGCGTTCACGACGAGCTGATGAATTGTCGACTGGAACGAGCGAAGCGGCTGCTGCTGGAAACTCAAACTTCGATTAAATCCGTTGCCTACGCCGCGGGCTTTAGCAGCGTATCCAACATGTCACGAGTCTTCCGTCGCGAACTGAACATCACGCCCAGCGAATATCGCCGTACGATTCACGCTTCCCACACAGATCCAATTCGAAGAATCGTGTCGGATTAGATCAAAGATTGAATTGTGATGTGTTGTATTGTGGTCCGTGGCTCAGGTAGTAATGCTCTACGTGTCCTTTCGGCCGTGCTTCAGGTTCGGAAGTGAATCGGTGAATTCTCCGTTCAACCTGCCGAGCCGATTCAGTCATTTGCTGACATCAAATTCACGCTAACCCTTTTCTGCGATACCGGATCTTTCGGCGGCGGAATCAGGGAGACTGTCATTCAGGCACAGCTGGAGCCGGAGGCGGCGAGAATCGAATCGGAAGATTGCTCTTTACGCCGCGTTGAATCCAGAGAACTTCAGAATGTCAACTCGAACTGGTTTCGATTCTCACGTTCTACGTCGCTATCCTGCAGCCAGGAGCTGCTGAAACCGAGGCAACAGCCGACACCGGTTTGCAGTGCGCCCGTCAGGCCGTACGATGAAACCTCAATCGGCACGCAACAACATCAGTTGGCACAAAACATAATCACTCTGGAGCCTCAATTTCATAATGACTTCATATCCCAGACGTCTCGCACTTCAAATCCTGGCCCTTGGTTCATCACTGCTGCCGTGGCGCAGCCGTCAAGGAAACTCTTCTGCTGCCGGAGCTGCGCCTGTCGCACCGCAGACAGGAAAAAAGAAGATCAACGGCTTTCGCAGCCACTGGGAAACATCTCACGACCGCGTGTGGCTGGGAAAAGAGTTCTGGGCCAACCCGATGGAAGACTGGAAAGTCGAAAACGGCGCCGCCGAATGCCTGACCGGTGCTGGCGATCGAAATATCCATCTTGTCACACATCAGATCACGAACGCCGACGGCGCTTTCGAGATGTCCGTCAACATTGAAACCCTCACGCAGAAAAAACAAAAGGCGAGCGCTGGTTTTCGAGTCGGAATTCGCAGCGACCTGAACGAGTTTCGCAGCAACAGTTTCGCCAACGGTGGCATCAACGCTGGCTTCAGGAACGGCAGCCTGATGCTTGGTAACAAAACGAAACAACTAGCGGAGGGAGATAGCGTGGAACGCCTGCGGCTGGTCGGTAAGCCAGACGCAGATAAGTATTCGCTGACACTGAAAACGCTGAACGCCGACGGTGAAACCGTCACGGAAGTCACAACCACCGTGCCCAAGTCAGCAACACTGGGCAACATTGCGATCGTCAATAACTTTGACGCAAAACTAAAACCTCAGCAGGGCGGTCGTTATCGTTTTCGTGACTGGGAAGTATCCGGAGACGCTTTCACGGTGACCGACAGCAATAGTTTTGGTCCAATATTGTGGTCGATGTATTCGCTCAGTGATTCTCGCAGCGACGAAGGCTTCGTGATGAAGATTTCGGCGTTGACTCCACCGTTGGGAGACAGCGACAACAAAACAGTCGAACTACAGGTCGACCGCGGTGGTAAGTGGAAATCGCTGGGGCACGCGGTTTTGGATCCTGATGCGTGGGTGGCAACGTTTCGCGTCAGTAATTGGGACGAGACGAAAGATCATGCTTATCGACTGGTCTACGTTGAGAGCCGCAACAACAAAACAACGCTCACAGACACATGGACGGGCACCGTGCTGGCGAACCCAACCGGTCGAGCGCTGCGGTTGGGAGCTCTTACATGCCAAAATCATTATGGCTTTCCGTACGAACCGGTGGCGGAGAATCTGGTGAAGCTGAAGCCGGATATGTTGTACTTTTCCGGCGACCAGTTGTACGAAAGTCATGGCGGCTACGGCATTATTCGCGATCCTGCAGACCGAGCAATCCTGAATTATCTGCGGAAGTACTACATGTTTGGTTGGGCGTTTCGTGAACCCATGCGAAACGCGCCGACGATCTGTATTCCAGATGACCACGATGTCTTTCAAGGCAATATCTGGGGCGAAGGTGGAGCTCCAATGGCCGACAAGGCTCAGGGAGCGTCGTCGAAAGGCGGCTATCGAGAACCAGCAAAGATGGTTAACGCTGTCCATCTTACCAACTGCGGTCATCACCCCGACTTCTACGATCCTACGCCGTGTGAACAGGACATCAGCGTCTATTACGGCGACATGGTTTATGGAAACGTGAGCTTCGCGATTCTGGGAGACCGCCAGTGGAAGAGCGGTCCGACGCGAGTCGAAACGGGAAGTGGCCGTGCGGACCACGTCAAAGACATGAATGTCGACACACTGCATCTGGACAAACCAGGCCTCGTACTGCTCGGTGAACGACAGGAAGAATTCCTCAAACACTGGGTCGACGATTGGCGCGGACACGAATTGAAGGTTCTATTGAGCCAGACGGTCTTTTCCGGCGTTGCAACTCATCATGGAGGAATGAACGGATATCTGAAGGCCGATCTGGATTCCGGCGGCTGGCCGCAGACACCTCGCAACAACGCCGTACGAATTCTTCGCAAAGGAATGCCGCTACACATCAACGGCGATCAGCATCTCACAACACTCTCTCAATACGGCGCCGACGCTCAACGCGATGGCTGCTGGAGTTTCTGTACGCCTGCAATTGCCGCCGGGTACCCTCGCTGGTGGCGGCCTGATGTCGTTGGAATGCCACACAAAAATCGTCCAAAGCATGGCTTGGCGGACACGGGCGAATTCGAAGACGGTCTCGGCAACAAGGTCTACGTATACGCCGTGGGCAATCCGGAAGTTGGTACAGACAAGAATCGTTACAAGAAGGCGCACCAAAAGGCCAGTGGCTTCGGAATGGTGACCATCGACACAAAAGCAAAGACTTACACGCTGGACTCATTCCGATTTTTGGTGGATGCAACGGACGGCAATCCTGACAATCAGTTTCCTGGCTGGCCCGTCACCATTCATCAGCAGGAGAATGGCGGGAAGAACATCCTGTCGTAACTCACTGTGGCGTATCCCTGTTTTGCTCTCTCCCCATGGCTACCAAATCATGCGATTGCTTAACCGTTCGGTTCCTTCAACCGTTGCAGTGTTGCTCCTTATGCTCAGTGCCAGGAGTTCCCACGTCATTGGCTCCGAACGCCCCAACATTGTCGTTATCTACACCGATGACCAGGGATTCGGTGACGCCAGCTGCCTGAATCCGGAGGCGAAATTTCAAACGCCAAACCTTGATCGACTGGCGGCAGAAGGAATCAGCTTCACAAACGCTCACTGTTCTGACACCGTGTGCACACCATCTCGTTATGGGCTTCTGACAGGACGATATTCCTGGCGTACCAGAATGAAAACCGGCGTGATGGTCGCGGAAGGAAAGTGCCTGATTGCCGACGAACGAACCACGATTCCATCGTTGCTTCGAGACCACGGTTACAGTACCGCGATGGTTGGCAAATGGCATCTGGGAATGGACTTCCCCGGTGACGCCGGCAGTCGTGACTGGTCAAAACCAGTTCTCAACATGCCGCTCGATAAAGGCTTCGACTACTTTTTCGGCATTCCCGCATCACTAAACTACGGGATTCTCGCGTGGTTCGACGGTCGTTATGCCAAGGTTCCGCCAACGGTTTACACCAACAAGAAGCCGAACAAGCGTCACGTAGACTACCGCATCAAACCGCCGTATCAGGCCACACCGGAAGCCACAAGAAAAGCGATCGGAAAGCCAGGAATGGAAGTCGCTCCCGACTTCATCGACAACCAGTGCCTCACACGCTTCACCGACAAGGCGATGGAATGGATGGGCAGCAAAGCGGACGCCGCAAAGAATGGGAAGCCGTTCTTCCTGTATCTGCCCTACACATCTCCGCATTATCCCGTTTGTCCACTGCCGGAATTCCATGGAAAAGGCGACTGCGGCGGCTATGGAGAATTCGTCATCGAAACCGATTATCACATCGGCCGTATTCTGAAATTCCTGAAACAATCAGGGCTGGATGAAAACACTATGATCGTATTTTCCAGCGACAACGGCCCAGAAAAATCATGGAAACAACGCATTGGAGACTTTGGCCACCACAGCAATGGAATATACCGCGGCGGCAAGCGAGACATCTACGAAGGCGGTCATCGAGTCCCGTTTTTTGTCCGTTGGCCAAACGGTATCAAAGCCCCCAATCGCACATGTGACGACCTTGTTGGTCAGGTCGACCTCCTGGCTACGATCGCGGAACTCGTTGGCGCAGAACTCTCTGAAAACGCTGGAGAAGACAGTCAGAGTTTCTATGCGCTGCTAAAGGATGCAGCAACTCCTCACTCGCGACTACCGTTGATTAATCACGGTAGTGCTGGTCGCTTCGCGATCACGGAAGGTGACTGGAAGCTGATTATGCCGCATCGAGAAACGAAGACTGAACTCTACAATCTTAAAGCAGATCCTTCGGAGAAGAAGAACATCGCCGCCCAGCATGCGGACGTCGTAAGGTCGCTGCGCGAAAGGCTGACGCGAATCGTGGCGACGGGCCGCACAACACCCGGCGCACCCCAATCGAACGACACCGGCTATTGGAAAAGTCTCACATGGATTTCGGAACAGGAATACAACAGGATATCGGTGGCCGAATAGCTGACGAATCAGTTCTCACAGTGCAACGCCTGGACAC
>CAYZYB010000260.1:0-6731 GCA_964481505.1 uncultured Planctomycetaceae bacterium
TCCTATAGTAGCGGTAAAAACCGCTGTCAAAACAAACGCTTTTAGGGCTCCAGCGATGGACAAGCGAGAACTGCTTGGGCCGCAATACAGCCTTTGCCCCAGCCCTGTATGAAAGAAATCCAACACAAGAGACAGGCAGCGATTGTTCGTCATCAGTCGTGAAACCGCTGCTCCGGAAAGTGTTACGGCGTCGTACAGCGTTACAGGCGCGCCTTTCCAGCTCCGCCAGTTCATTCTGACATCCCTGGTCCTTGGAGGATTCGAGTTGTTATCGAATTCGCCGGTAAATTCCGGAGTGAACAGAAACGGCTGATGTTCAACGCTGTAACTGCCATTGACAGTCACTGGTCGCATCTTTGTGGCAAGAATCAATGGATACGGAAGACCTGCGGCGGTTGGACGAAGGTCTGCGAGTGCAATCTCACGCGGCGGCTCTCCCTGCCGACGCAGAAAATTCCTGCCGATGTTGTGGCGGTAAAAATGAAACACGGCTGCCAGGGGCCGTCGGATTCGATTTCCGATACTTCCAATCAAGGCGATGATAATCCAAAACCCCAACCACCCGCGCCGCGTTCGCTGGTCATGCGGCGCCACGACAGGGGTACTAGCTATATCCATCGGCTTGAGGGCGTTCGGAACAACCAATTCCAGCAGTGCGCGATTGGCGACCATCACTCGACGTTGTTGTTCTGTATCGCTGATCGCCATCGGACCTGCTTCACCCCTCACTTTGAGTTCCCTTACGAGTCGGAGTACGGATTCTCGCTTCTTATCAGACAAAGAGGAGAGCTTAGGCTCAAGGGCTTTGATCATTCGGTCAGTCAGCCTGCTGGTCACTTCATCTTCGTCTGTCGTCGTGGGTGACTGATCAGAACCTGGGAACTGTTCTTCTTCAATAAACGCCAGTAATTTCCTCGTGAGGGATTCGCTGGCGAGCTGCTTGTTCCAATCCGAGGCCTTTTTGAGCTGGTCGTCATTCATTCTCTGCAACTCAGCAATAATGTCTGCAGTCGTGGCTCTATAGATAATGTCACTGTCATCTTTCCTTATCGGGGGCCGATTAGTTTCCTCGGCATCCTGGCTGAGATTTGCCGACATGTTGTTAGCTGGTTCGCTGGAGTCTTCCCGGGCGCCCTCGTCCGCTCGATTTCCTCCTGACGCCATGATGCTCTTATATTTTGCTTCCCAGTTCTTCCGATCAAACGCTGGTGGAGTGCAAATGACAGTCTGGTGGTATCCGTGTAATGCTGCGATGGCTCGTGAACAATAGCCCCAGTGGTCTTTCGTTATTCCGCTCTGGCCATCCAAATCTCGCAACTCGGGATTGAGTGTATCGAAAGAGGGACATTCACCCTCCAGGTTAAATGGTCTGCGCGACAGATACGCGTTGGCGTACGCCGATTTTGGAGAGAACCCTGCTGCCAAGTACTGACTCGTCAATGGAACTTTGGGCTTCGGACCATCAAATATGCTCTGTAGCGCAGCCCAGTCACTCACGTCGCCACGTACAATTTCCTGGCCTCTAAGTCGTGTGTAACCACTAATGTCTTCCCGTCCCATCCAATGCACAAATGCAAAGAAGGTCACGAAAAGAACTCCGGAAGTTATGAACCTGGCGAGATTTTTCTGTGAGCCAGTCGATTCTTGACGCTCTGAACGAAAGAGCTTGTTGCGTCCCAACAGCACGAGCAATTGAATGAAGATCGCCACAGCGACAAGTCTTTGCGCATAGTGATTTCGATAGACCCAGTCGTCACCTGCACCATTTGTGCTGGACTTACCGTTACCAAGCAAGATGGCCGTCGAGATCAACAGACTGGTCAGCCCTACCAGCAAGAAGAATTTGCTGACCTGCCGGCTTTTCTCTTCGAACTTCGGAAAACGCTTCTGACACAGACTGGAATAATTAGCCAGACCGAACAGAGAGAGTGAAATCATAGCTCCTGTGAGGCAAAGAAAAATGGCAGGCAAGAAAGCTATTAGCTGTTCGCCACCAAACCTAAGTCCCAACACTTGGGTGTAAATTTCCCTAAACAACGGATCATCAAACGATCTCCACAGCAACGCGATCAGAGTTGAGATGATCCCCAGGATTCCGATGTAGGACGCAGCACTAAAAGCGAATGACATCAAGTAACTTGGCATGAGTGACAGCGGGCGGTTCAGGTAGCCGCCAATCCCTGACAGACGATCGGGATCAGTCTGGCCCGTTTTCGGATTCCGCCCGAGATGCCATGGCATAAAATCGGAAGTGCCCCCGTCGACATTTTCACGATCGTGGAAGCAATCGGGCTTCGTGCTATCGACGGAGTCGATCGTATTGGTATCGACTGCATTGTTCCGAACATCCTGGGAGGCGTCTACAAGGTTAGCTGCTGCCTGCAAGTCGATCGCTTTTTGAGTTCCTGCCCCGTCCTCCGCTGTCTTAGATTCTGGCTCAACCTTTCCCTGTACCGTCAGATGCCCTGCTATGTAACCACCACCTGAAACACTGGCCATAAAGTCCACGTAGCGCAGCAGTCCACGATGTGACAGGCCCTGTAAGAATCCATCGTTGTACATTGCCGAACGGATACCGCCGCCCGAAAGTGCGAGCCCAACCAAATCTTTAGGTTCAGCGACGCCGTTTTTGTCTTGCTGTTCATCATAGTTCTTACCAAAGGCGACTCTTCGTCGCTCATTGATCAGCTCCCACTCCGTTTCTTTCCATTGTTTTTGGAGGGATGAAGTGGAATCCGGACGGTTGTTGAAAGATTGGGACGACATAATAGAGGCTCGCAGGGCGGATCTGGAGGAGGCGGATGACACACACGCTATCGCCACCCACTGGCACTTTCAATCCTACCCTGGTTGCATCTTGCAAAGAACGCTCCGGCACGCGCCTTGAGAAGCTCACACGTGGGTGGGCAAAACGCCACATTCCCCGGCAGTTCTCCTGCGTATTCCTCCCGAGTCCCCCTCTTCACCAGCGCAGCTCAACAGGAAGAGTAAACGCAGTCACCCAGAATAGCGCAACGATAGCCCTTGAATTCAGCCACAAGAGCGACACCACATCTTTTGCTGAAAGCATCTCTGGCCCAGTTTTGTGAGACCCGACCGGCGGCAAAAAAAGGCGTGCAAATTCATTTCATACCGAGGAATTTCGCACGCTCAATTGGCAAAGCTCATCCCATGAACTCGCGTCATCAGATTGGGAAGCTTGGCGTGCTTACCTATTGAATTTGATTAAGTTCAATTACTTCGCGTTCCGATTGGCTGGTTCTTCCAGGACGAAGTCGCTTGGGAAATCGACAGCATCGTCGCCGCCGCGGGATTTCAGGCGTTTGTTTTGCGAGTTGCCTTTGGGCTGATTCATCGGAATGTCCAGGCCGCCCATTTGAGCCATCATTTCGTAGAGACGGTTTTCCATTTCCTTCACCTGCTTCTTGCTTGCAGGGTCGCGGATCAGGTTGTTCTGTTCCATCGGGTCCGCCTGGATATCGAAGAACTCATCGGTGTCCCAAAGTCCGTAGTAGGTGTTGTACTTGTACTTGTCGCTGCGAAGCGAAAACACGGTGGGTGATTGCGGAAAGTTCTTTTCCCAGTAGTAGACGTAGAGGAAGTAGTCTCGCCACGAAACGTCTTTGCCCTGTGCCAAAGAAATGAAACTGGTCCCGTCCATGTGAGGTGGCTTTTGCAGTCCCATCGCTTCCATCACCGTTGGGGCGATGTCGATATTGGCCACCATTTTGTCGACGACAGTCCCCGCTTGAAACAATTCCGGACACTGCACCAGCATTGGTACGCGAATCGACGTTTCGTAGGCAACGCGCTTGTCGATCAAACCATGCTCACCAAACATAAAGCCGTTGTCGCCCATGTAGATGACGAGCGTTTCGTCGTGGACGCCCATTTGTTTTAGCTTCTCCATGACGGCGCCAACGCTATCGTCGACCGAACACAAAGATTCACAATATCGTTTGTAGTATTGTTCGATATTCAGCTCGCTGTGATACGGAAAGTCAACACCATGCCAGCTGTTGCGTTGGTCGAGCAACCAGCGTGGGCGATTGAGTGTGTTTTCTGTGAGCTTTGTTTCGCTGGCTGGTCGTTTGAAAGGTTTGTCCGCGAACTTTTGGTCGTACTTTTCTTCGGGCGTAAAGTTCGCATGCACGGCCTTGTGTGACAGGTACAGAAAGAACGGCTTTTCGCGATCTGTTTGTTGATCCAGGAAGTCCATCGCGTACTTCGTCAACAGCGTGGTGATGTAACCGTCCTGTGGAACGCGTTCTCCATTCACGTTGATCGTGTATTTGGGGCCCGGCGGATAGTAGTTGCCCTGTCCTTTGAAGCTCACCCAATAGTCGAAGCCGGGGCGAGGACTGTCGTGATGTCCGCCCATGTGCCACTTGCCGATGAAGCCCGTTGCATAGCCGGATTTCTGCAGGTACTGCGGAAAGAACTGCGTACCGTCCGGGACCAGTCTGTTGTTATCAATCACGCGGTGTCGAAATGTGTACAGCCCGGTCAGAATCGAAGCGCGGCTCGGCGAACAAAGGGACGTGGTGACGAAGGCGTTTTTCATGTGGACGCCATTCTTCGCCATCGCATCCATGTGAGGCGTTTCGGCGAACTGGTGTCCCATGAAGCTCATGGCGTCGTAGCGATGGTCGTCGGACAAAATGAAAACGACGTTTCGAGGTTTCGCACCGGAAATGCCGACGGGTTGCACGTCGTCCGGAACAGCCACGACGTCGACAGCCGAATTCTGAGTGTCAGCGGCAATTAGTCGGTTGGCTGCGGTTAGCAAAATGAGGAAAACGATCGTCAGATGTTTCATAGAATCTGGTCTTTGTCAGAGTGTTTCAGTCGGACCATAGAATGCGATAGGACAGCCCGGTTTCCTGCGCCGTTCCCCTCTCTTCCACTACTTGCTGTTTTTCCGTTCGGCTGTCTGCTTGAGTCTGCGTTCCAGATCAAGGCGGCCTTTATCACTCAGGTTACCAATCTCTTCTTCGGTTTCCAGCAACTGCTTCAGCATCGCAGCGGTTTGCTCGGGCTTTTCGGTTGCGAGATTCGTTTGTTCACCGATGTCTTCGCGAAGATCGAATAGTTCTGTGAGATCTTCGTCGATCCACTGAATGAGTTTGTAGTGGCCCTCGACGATTGAAACAGCCCGTGTATCGCCCGTGCTGTCGGGGCGTGCCTGCCACTTATACCAGAACATCGCGTCGCGCTGATAATTTCTCCCTTGCAAAGCTCTCGCATAGCTGCGACCGTCAACGTGCTGTTTGGGACGCAGGGGGGGCTCCCACGATGTCGAGCGTCGTGGGGTAGTAATCTGTCCCGGTGACCTGAACGCTGGAGGTTGCGCCGGGGTCGGTTTTGCCAGGCCAACTGACAATCAACGGCACGCGAGTTCCGCCTTCAAAGATCGAACCTTTCCCCTACCGAAGCGGAGCGTTCGACGTCGCGATCGCTCGACGATTCTCAGGCCCCTGCGTCGAAAGGCTGCCGTGATCGGGTGTTAGAATGATGGCCGTGTTGTCGTCGATTCCCGCGTCATTCAGAGCCTCTCGGATGCGTCCCAGCGAGTCGTCCGTCTTTTCCACCATCGCTGCATAAGTGGGGTTATTTTGAATGGTCTTTGTCATCCCCTGTCGATCGCGAACGAAGTCCTCGTCGTCGCGTTTTCCACCGACTGCAGTCCCGGTCTTCCGCAGCTTCCTGCTGTACTTCTTCGTGACGTCTTCCGGCGATTCGATGGGCGTATGAACCGCATTGTGAGCCATTACCAGTAGAAACGGTTTGTCCATTTTGCTTTCGATGTATTCCACAGCTTTGTCTGTCATACAATCCATCAGGTAGTCGCCGTCTTTGCTGTCGATCGGATTTTCTACGGTATGCCCTTTTTCTACTTGAAACGGATGAAAGAAACTCCCGGTCGCTCCGGCTGAGCCCGCATGAATGACGGTGTCAACCCCCTGAGCTCCCGTATCGCCGCCTTCGTGCCCAAGATGCCACTTGCCGATGTAACAGTCTGATATCCAGCTTCCTGCAAAGCTTCGCCGAAACTGACTTCGCTCAACGGCAGAGGATGTTCTTCGCCCCGACGTTGGTCGGATTCGAACTTCACGCGCGAAGGGTACTTTCCGGACAGCAGGCCGACGCGGGATGGGACACGTCGAGGATACGTGGCGTAGGCTTGCGTAAAACGCATTCCCTCAGTAGCAAGCTGATCCATGTGCGGAGTTTCGTACAACGAACTGCCATAACACGACAGATCACGCTGGCCAAAGTCGTCGACAAAAAACAACAAAATGTTAGGCCTCACCATCGCATTTGCGATCACCGTCTTCGGCAGCGCCGTGGTGGTGAACGTGGGGATAATGATGACAAAGAAGGTGAGCCTATATTGCATGAGAATCGACCTGTGTTGCATTTTCCTGTGTTGTTGCCTGCGCTGCGAATGGAACGCAGCAGCGCACGGAGATGACGTGTTGCGTTCCAGTGTAGTGCCGCGTTCTTATTCCGGAATTAGCAGCGCAGCTTGGTGTCCCTTGAGCGGTGGAAGTCCGCGGTCCGTTTTTTTTTTGGATTTTTTTTAGCCACAGAGTTCACAGCCCAGGCCCGTGTCAGCGACCAATCCGTAGACATCAGAATTTAAGGCATTTTTGCTTTGAAAATCGGCATTATAGACATTGAATAATGTACTGACGGGACGCGCAGCGAGCGGCGGAGTCAGATAAGGG
>CAYZYB010000261.1:0-6726 GCA_964481505.1 uncultured Planctomycetaceae bacterium
AGACCTGTTTCGACGACATTTGCTTTTACCGCGGTGCGCATGTGGAATCGGTCAATCACCCAACGGCTTGCTACCACGTTAATACCGGCAATCGATTCGGTGGTGATCCGGGAATCGGATCGTGGGTCAATTATGGTCTGGGAACGTCCAACGACAATTTGCCCGGTTTCGTCGTGCTGCCGCGATCGAGTTATCCGCAGGGGGGAGCCGCCAACTGGTCGAATGGTTTTCTACCGGCGAAGTTCCAGGGTACTCCGCTGCGGCCCAACGGCAGCCCGATCCTCGACCTCAATCCGCCGGAAGGAGTCACTCGAAAACGACAACGTGAAAACCTCGATCTGCTCGCGTCACTCAACAGAGAACACCTCAAACCTCGCCCCGGCCGAAGTGATCTCGAAGCGCGGCTGAATTCGTACGAACTTGCTTACCGTATGCAGACAGAAGTGCCGGAAGTTCTGGACCTGGACGGCGAAACCGCAGACACACTCGACATGTACGGCATCGGCAACGCCAAAACCGACGCCTTCGGACGTAAGTGCCTGTTGGCTCGGCGATTAGTCGAAAAGGGCGTGCGTTTTGTTCAGGCTTACGCAGGCAACTGGGACAGTCACGATTACATTCAGCGCGCTCACGGTTCTCTCATTCGCAGCGTCGATCGCCCGATCGCGGCCCTCCTCAAAGATCTCAAGCAACGCGACTTGCTGAAAGACACCCTCGTCATCTTCTGCGGCGAATTTGGTCGCACTCCAGACAACGGCCTGCGCGGTGGCGGCAAGTCGTACGGGCGAGACCACAACGCCGATGCGATGGCAATGTGGTTTGCCGGCGGAGGCACCAAAGCGGGCCACACAATCGGAGCAACGGATGACGTCGGTGAAAAAGCGGTCGAATGCGTGCATCACATCCGCGACGTCCACGTCACGCTGTTGCATCTCCTGGGCCTCAACGACAACAAGCTAACCTACTACCACGCCGGCCGTTTCAAGCAGCTAAGCCAGTTCGGCGGAGAGGTGATTGAAGAATTGTTGGCGTAAGCCGTTGCTTTCCTGAGGATGCTTTGCAGGCCGCGTCCGAGTCGCACGGCTGTAGGGACAACGCTAACCGGAAACGAATGTCGAACTGTCTTTACCGTGGTTCCGGCCAAAGCCAGATTTCGTGATTGGCTTCGCGTAGATTGGCGACTTCTTTGGGGGCGGTGATATTGCTGATTGATTCCAGGCGACCATCCGTTCTTTGACGGAAATAGCCGCCTCCGGTAGAAACGGGGCCCGACATTTTTTTGCCGAGGTGCTTTTTTCTGTTATCAACGTTCACCCGAGCATGCACAAAACACGGTTTGCCATCGACGGCGCCGACTTCCATCCATAGCGGAAGTGGGGCGTCTTCGGCGTTCCCAAAATCGAATTTCAGATAACCTTCGACAGGAACGTTTGGGCCGTACCACTGAAAGAGGGTCCATTGAGCGGGTTCGCCAATGAATTTGCGGGGTTCAAACGTGACTGTGGCCACCGGTCCCTGCACCAGACGTTCCATCTCGGTCTGGGGGAAGTTTGTCGCCAACTTCCCTTTTTTGTGATAGAGCTTCAGCAATTCGTCTGCCTTCTTCTGCTTCAACAGCGTCTGGACCCGCTTCGCAAATGCCTGATAGTCTCCACTTAGTTTCGGAGATTGATTCAGCAGGACGGGTTCGTTGAAAAATGTGATCAGGCGCCCGAGTGTTGTCATACCGCCGGAGGACCGGACGGTTTCGACGTGATCACGTTCAAGTAGCGTGTGTGGACGTTCAAAAACGACGTGGCTACGAATGGGAAGGATGAACGGACTACCCTCTTTGGTTTCCATCGAAAGATGAATCCATGAACCATGCTGCGTTAGGTTTTCTTTCACGTAGCGTGTGAAATGCCTTAATGTCATAGATTGTGGCAAACGTCGCGTCTTGCTGATGGATTTCAATGCCGCGAACTCAGCATCAGACAGCGTCTCAGGCTGAGACAGCCTGGCAATGACTTCGATCAGTTCTTCCGTCTTGAACGGCGGAATAGCAATGGTTTTTGCATGCGTTAGGATTTCGTCGTTGAGCTTCGATACCTGCGGTACCTCGCGTTCGCTAAGTGGTCGCATGTCGACTTTTCGAGTGCTGTCTGCCGTTTCGAATGCGACCGCCTTTGCGTATTCGTCATCACTTAGCGGTGCGGACAGGCTGACGAAAGCGATATCGTGTTTCGTATACAGGCGTTCTGGTTTGCCAGCGGGCTTGAGGACTCGCTGTGAGATTCCCTCTTCTGCAATCGCAGGAGCACCAGCCGGTCTTACAGCTCCCTTGGTGGTGACGCGATAGTCGTTTGAACCGCCTGCCCGAACCGGCGTGGAGACCACGGCGTGGCGCACAATCAGGTCGCGATCGATTTGTAGTTGAAAGGTGCAATCACGAATTTGAAATGCCGTGCCGGTGCCCTCGACCAGAATGCGGTCGTCTTTGAGCTCGATTGTTTCGATCCTGTCCATCAGTTTGGCAAAGCCATGACCTAAGCACCATTCGAAAGCATGTTTGCGAGTCTGCAACATGCCGCCATTGGATCCCACGAGGTGCATCATCTTTGTTTCCGGCGAGTACGAGCGGCCGGTTCCGCCGACGTTTGTTGAAATAAATCCTTTGTTCGGAAGAGTGCCGTAGTCGGGGTTCAGTCGCTTCTCCAATTCTCCAACGATTTTGAAGGTAATATCAGGGCCGCGGACGATCAGTTGCATCAGCCGACGGTGTGGCTGGTCATAAGCATCGGGTAGCGTGCTGGGATCTGGATATTTGACGTTCTTTTGGCCAAACTTTAAGTCGTTGAATTGTGACTGCGCCTGCATAGCTCGCGGGTCAATACGTTCAACCCAGCGTTCTTCTATCTTTAAAATCCGGTTCTCAAGTTCTGCATCGCGCCGCTTAAGCTGCTGGAGCAATTCTGCGAGATCTGTTGGTGGCCACGCAGCCGATGGCGTGGCCCCGTCGTCCGCACGCCGAGTTTCGTCTGCAGATGCCGCTGTGGTAGGTAGGCAACTTCCGCAAAGAGCCGCTGTGAGCACAATCGATACCGTCAGGCTGTGTGACTTGAACAATGCCATCTGTGTTCCCCCATGCCATTTTTCGTGCAGTGTTCGGTCGCCAAAGCTCTCGTCACTATAACTCATTTCCCACAAAACTGATAACACTTCAGATCGTTTGGCCGCCGACAGTGTGGTCGCAAATTGTTGCCATTGAAATGGAGGGCCGTCTGAGAAAGGCGATTGCTTGTCAATAGGGAGGATGTTGTATTATTTCTGGAAATGATGTGAGTGGCCATTCTTCTGTTTGAGCGTTCGGCGAACGCCGTAGTTCGGTGGTTTGCTTCGATTGAGATCCACGGTCCCATCCGCGGGCGAGCCCCTTTAATCGCGATGTTGCTGCTGCTCCCAAATGGGCTTCGTTCTCCAAAAAAAAACAAAGTCTAACGTTTGTTGAGCAACGACCTTTCGTGCTGTCGCGGGGTGGGGTGCGAGCTTGCGAAGGAAACCCCGGAGTTTCGCTTGTGCATCGCTCCAACGCCGGACATCCTCTCCCCAACTTTCTAACTTTCTGCGACGACGCCCCCGGAATTTCCTGTCTGTAGAGTGTGGTTTGCCCACGTTGTTCTGCCAACTACAATCAACGAAGTATGAAACTGGCGTTTGAACCAATCTGGCCCTGGCCGCTGGTCTTTCTTGCGTGTCTCGCCATGGTCGGCGTCGTCGCGATAGGGTATCCACGCCGAATCAAACATCTGCCGCCGATGTGGCAGCGGACTTTTCTGGCGATTCGACTGCTGCTCGTGCTGTTGCTTACGCTCTGGCTGGCTCGCCCGCTGGTCACGCAGGAAACCGACAACAGCGACGGTGGCGTGCTGTACGTCATCAACGATTCCAGCCGCAGCATGAACACTCCGGATGCCGCGGGCGGAAAAACGCGCCGGCAGGCTGCACTCCAGCTTCTCACAGAAGCGCAACCGCTGCTGGAAGAACTCAGCGAAGTCGTGGAAGTGCGATTGCGCGACCTGGCCGACGACCTGACTACCGCAGACGCCGCCGCGATGCCGGAAACCGTCGACGGCAAAATGACGGCCATCGGCTACAACCTCAACGCATTGACTCAGGAATCAAAATCCGAAAAAGTGGCCGCCATTCTTTTCTGGAGCGATGGCAAACAGGCCGCCAGTGGCAAAAGAGATGTCGACCCCATTCAGGAAGCTCGCTTGATCGGACGTAAGCACCGGCCGATCTATACCGTTCCGTTTGGCAGCTCAGAAGTCGCCGCAACAACGCTCGACGTCGCCGTGTCCGAATTCGATGCACCGCGCGACGCATTCATTGGCAACGTGATTCCGATTAAAGTCCGAGTGCGAACGTTTGGGGCCGAAGGCCAGGACCTGCGAGTTCGCCTCTACGCCGAAGACCGGGCGGGCATTCCCAGTGGTGAACCCGGTCGTATGGAAGCAGTGCCGGGCAATATCGATAACGTGACGGTGTTCGCTCACCGCACCCAGAGTGCCAACGAAGACATGGTGGTGAATCTTCAATTCGTTCCGGAAAGCAAGCATCTGGGAGAAATCAAAATCGCCGTCGAAGCCGAACCGCTGAACGGGGAAGCTCGCCTGACCAACAATCGTGTCGAGACAATCATTCGCGTCACGTCCGAAGGGATCCGAGTGGCGTACTTCGACACGCTGCGAGCCGAATTCAAATGGCTGAAACGAATCAATCGTAACAACAGAATTCAGCTGGATGCCAAGTGGATCAAGACGGGCGACAACATCGACAAAAATACGTTCGACGAAACATGGTTTGAACCTGGAAAGTACGACGCGTTCATCATTGGAGACGTCCCGGCGGAAGCTTTCGGCGAAGAACGGCTGCGAAAGATGTATACCTGCTGCGAACGGGGTGCCGGACTGATGATGATCGGCGGGGCTCATAGTTTTGGCCCCGGTGGCTATCACCGCACACCGCTGGCAAAAATGTTGCCGATCACAATGGCTGACGGAGACCAGCAACTCACGGCTGCGACGCCGATGATTCCCAGACGAGTGGCCATCAGCAATCCCATTCTGCAAATCGCCTCGCCAGATCAAAACGCCGCCATGTGGAATGCCCTGCCACCGCTGACCGGTGCCAATGCGCTGCGAGTCAAGCAGGGTTCGGCCGCTCAGGTACTGGCGGAATCTCCAGCCAAAATGCCGCTGCTGATTTCACAAAGCACGGGCCGAGCTCGCGTAATGGTGTTCGCGGGAGACACCACCTGGCAATGGGCGATGCACGACGAAGACTGGGCCGTCGAAGCTCACCAGCGGTTCTGGCGGCAGGTCATCTACTGGGTTACAAAGACGGATCAAAACAGCGAATCCGCTTTGTGGGTCACAGTCGAACCGCGAGTCCTGAACCCAGGCCGCGTTGCGGAAATCGCCTTCGGTCAACGAGACGAAAACAAGCTGCCGCTGCGTGGTGTCGAATACAAGGTGAATGTCCAAACTCCCGAAACGGATACAGCCCCGGAACCCGTTGTACCGCGAAGCGTTGATTCACATGGAGCGGCCGATTATCAAAACACTCTGCTGCCCGGCGACTATTGGGTGAATGTCTCTTCCCCGGGACAGAACGGCGCAACGCTTTATGCCAGTACTCGTTTTCTGGTCAACGCCCGCGATCCGGAACTGGATAACCCAGCTGCCGACCCGGACCTCCTGAGAGAAATCGCGCACGTCAGCGGCGGCGATTCGCTAACCCCCGAAACCATGATCGAACGCCTTCAGGACTGGGTCGACAACGGCCTGCCCAGCCTGAATTCCAGACGTTCAGAACGCACCAACCTCTGGGACAACTGGTTCAGCCTGCTGCTGTTCATCCTGCTAATTGCGATCGAATGGTATCTGCGAAAGAAACGTGGGTTAGTATAAGCCCAGACAGAAAAAACGGCCGCAAATACCAACAATGTTCACCGGGTGTCGTCGCAGAAAATTGCGAAGCTGGAAAGGTTGGCCTGAGTTGGAGCGAGCCACAAGCGAAACTTGGGAGTTCCTTCGCAAGCTCAGTCCAACCTCGGCCACCCATTTCAAAGGCAACAATCTGCTACGACACCCATGTTCACCACAATCTGCACATCGGCAGCAGTGACGTCCACAGGCGCACCGCATTCGCTGATCCCTTTTCGATCCCGCAGCAACAAAACGATCAACCCGAATGGCTGATGACGCGAGATTTTGAATTCGCGATGACCTGGCCGTGGGGTTACCATACAAGTTCGGCACTTCAGGAGAAAATGCATGGACCTACGACTGATCGCACCACCGCTTCGTCGGTTGGCTTCGCTGATTTCCTTGAGCCTGCTCACTCTCCTGGTTGCCTCCGGCACCGCCGTGGGCCAGCAACCTCGCCCGGCCCCTGACGCTCGGCCTGATGAGCCGGTGGCCAAAACGTTCTCGCTCGACAAGGGCGTTAAATTCCTCGACACGACGACGCTGTCCTGGGTGCGGAGCAATCAGTGCTTCAGTTGCCACACCGGCTACCCGTATCTACTGGCCCGAACAAGCGTTGGCGATCCCAAAGCCGCCGGACTCCTGGAAGCGCGGAAGTTCCTGGAGGAACGGGTTGTGGCTTGGGACAAGGGTGGTAAGGGAAAGGGCTATCTCAAGGCGGAGGGGATTATCGAGTTCACCGAAGGCGTGACGGAGG
>CAYZYB010000262.1:0-6723 GCA_964481505.1 uncultured Planctomycetaceae bacterium
CTGGAGAGTCGTCAAAGACGGCGCCGGGGACGCATGGATCTGGATCGGTGAACACAAGGTGGAAGTCGCCATCGCCGCGGCCGTGGTCACGGTTGTCGTCGCTGCGTTGTTGATCGCCCCCGAAGGCGTTACTGCCGCGGTTGCCAAGGGAGCTGCCGGCGGTGCATCGTCCGAGGGCGCCAAATTTCTGGCGGAAACATGGGATGATCGAGAGAACACGGAACATGGCAAAACGCTCAAGGATGTTTCGAAGGATCTCTTCCTAAGCCTCGGCCGTTCTGTCATCGCACAGTGCGGTGGGCAGATTGCGAGTAGTCTTCCGGTTCCGGGTGCATGATTTTCGTTCAATACCACAGACTCATCAGCTGAAACACAAAAATCGCAGCGCCGACGGCCAGCTTCGCCAGCATGCCGATCATCCGACCGCTCATTGCCGCAGTACCAATTTCGGTGCGTTTGGAAACGTCAGTCCCCTTCCACGCCTCGCCCAACCATGCGCCGCCAAAAGCTCCAGCGGCGGCGCCTGCAATCGCACCGACAGCACTGCCAATCACAGGAATCGGAATCAGAAATGCGCCCGCGATACTGCCAGCCATCGAGACCAAAAGTGACAAGACCATTGCTCGCCGGCTGGCCCCCTTCTTCGATGCTTTGGCGGAACCAGAAAACAATTCGAGCACTTCGCCGATGATCGCAAACCCAAGTACGACCAGCAGGGTCGTCCAATCCGGGCCACCGGTGTCGGTTCCACAGCCAAGAATGAACACGCACAAGCTGACCACCATCAGCCAATTCCCCGGCAACATCAGCATGTTGGAGGCAACACACGCGAGGTTTACAACGATCAAAATTGTGGCGGCAACCCAATAAACCATGGCTGATGTCAGCAGTATTCGATGAATCCGGACGTGAGACCGGAAATGTGAGTTCTACAGAATTGGCATTCGCTCGCGAAAGACAAATCTCGCCAGCTAAAAGATGATCATCGCCACTTCGTAAAAGATCACAACGCCCAAAACGTCAACGATCGCAGCGATCAGGGGAGTCGACATGATCGCCGGGTCCATGCCCAAACGACGAAACAAAATCGGAAGCATTGTCCCGGCAGTCGTTCCCAAAACGACAATCAAGAACACCGTGACGCCCACCGTGGTTGCTCGCGCCACGTCGAAGCGTACCAGCACGTAAGCAAAGTCCATCACTGCCAGAACAGCACCCATCACAGCTGCAAGTAGCAGCTCACGAATGATCAATTCGCGATCCACCGTGAACCCCGTCCCGGGCACGGCGGCATCAGCCGGCTGCAGTGCGAACATTCGGATAAAGAGCGTGGCTGATTGAGAACCTGCATTCCCGCCACTCGCCATCACCAGTGGAATGAATAAAAAAATCAGGCTGGAAGTTAGATCAGTTGCATCATCGGCTGCCGTCTCTTCGACGTACTTCGCATCTCCTTCGCCTTGGGAAAAACCGGCGACTTCGTGAGCTCGACTGCCACCTTTGGAAGTTGCTTTGGCATAGCGATGTGCGACCTCAGCTGTCATCAAAGCGACAAACGACAACACCAGCAGCCAAACTCCGCGTTTCCACAGAATCGTCAGCAAAGGCGTATCTTCGTAGTCATCTTCAAGCGGTTCGACGGCCCCCTGGCGATAGGCGTCTTCAGTTGCTTCCTCCTGAACAACATCGAGCGCGTCGTCATGCGTGACAATGCCAACCAGTCGATCTTCGTTGTCGACAATCGGCATCGCGATGAAGTTGTAGCGAGCCAATTCCTGAGCTACGTCTTCGCGATCTTCGTCCACACGCATGCGAATCACGTCGCGCTGCATGATGTCGGACAGAAGCGATTCAGGCTTTGCCAGAATCAGTTCTCGCAAAGAAATCAAACCTTCCAAACGCCGATTCGCATTCAGAATGTAGATGTAATAGATCGTTTCGCTATCCGGCGCTTGTTGACGGAGTTGCTGCAGCGCGCCCTGGACACTGGTGTCTGCTGACAACGATGCATATTCCGTTGTCATGATCGACCCAGCGCTGTCTTCGCCGTAAGACAACAGACGACGAATGTCGTTGCGTTCCGCCTGAGCGATCAGGGGCAGCAATTCTTCGACCCGATCCTGCGGCATGCGAGACAGCAGGTCGACACGGTCGTCCGGCGACATTTCTTCCAGCAGTTCCGACAGCCGCCGCTTGTCCAGCTTGGCAACGAGTTCGATCTGTCGCCGCAGCGAAACGTATTCGAAGATTTCGACCCGCAGACGAAGGTCTGTGTGATCCAGAATCACCCAGACTTCTCGAGGCTCCAACTCCTCAAGAATACTGGCGATAACAACCGGGTGCAGCACACGGCAGAATTCGTTGAGTCCGTGGCGGTCGTCTTCCTGAACCATCAGTCGAACATCGGGAAGAATCAGCGAACTGTAGACGTCCGGCATTGTTTCTTCTCCGATCTACAACGTATTACGCTGACTTGTCGCCACTGCAAAGGCATGGGAATTTCAGGAAGAGTCAGTCCGAGAACGAACGTCGCTCACGAGAATACACTGAACGCCTGCACCAAAAAAAATCCCCGCCATAAAACATGGCAGGGACTGTGAATTTTCCGAAGGACAAAATCTGTCGATCGGGCTTTTAGCGTTTCGAGAACTGGAAGCTTCGACGAGCTTTTCGCAAACCGTACTTCTTACGTTCCACCATACGACTGTCGCGAGTCAGGTAACCTGCTCCGGCGAGTTCGTAGTGAGCGTCTGGATACAGTCCCTGCAAAGCTCGGCCAATGCCAAGAATCACAGCCCCTGTCTGACCAGTCGTGCCACCACCGTTAACTCGCACAGTGACGTCAACTTTGCCTTCTTTTTCCAGCAGCTGGATCGGAGCCATGATCATCGCACGGTCACGTTCGACGGTGAAGTACTCTTCCAGCGACCGGCCATTGATGGTGATCGCGCCAGAACCTTCTTTGATTCGCACGCGAGCAACCGACGTCTTGCGACGACCAGTCCCCATAGCGACACCAAATCGATCGACTTTGCCCCATACCACAGGAACAGTTTCTGCCGTCGCACCAGCGCCGCCACCGGCTGCAGTCGCGCCAGAACCAATGTTCAACTCAGGCAGGCTTGACGAAGGAACTGCCGTTTCCGGAACAGCAACTTCGGGCACTTCTGGTTCTTCGTTGGGAGTGTCTGTACTCATAGAAAACTAGCTCTTTTTACTTCTTCGGTAATAGATGAGCAGGAAAATCGATGGCTGTCTGAGCCTGGTGAGAGTGTTCCGGACCAACAAACAGCTTCAGCTTCTTCAGCATCTGTCGGCCAAGTTTATTTTTAGGCAGCATTCGTCGAACGGCTTCTCGCAGAATTCGCTCCGGAGCTGTCTGCCAAACATTGACCGCCGACCGAATCCGCTGACCACCCGGAAAACCAGAATAGCTCTGATATGTCTTTTTGGCCATCTTCGTGCTGTAAAACGGGACGTCCGGATGCTGCATCTCACCGCCGGTGAAACGGACTTTTTCGACGTTGGTCACAATCACATTGCCACCACAATCCACGTGTGGGGTGTAGGTCGCCTTGTGTTTTCCCATCAGAACAGTGGCGATGGCGGTTGCCAATCGACCAACGACCTGACCGTCACCGTCTACGGCGTACCAGTCCCGAAGCTCGGGAGCTTGTTCTTTCGTGGCCATCCACGTTTTAGCGAGCATTGGCATCGCAGAATCACCTTTTTTTCGTCAAAGAAGACGAAATCTCTACGTTGTTAGAACGATTTCTGGGTCAATTGCGGGAAGAGACCACCAATGGTGTGGAGAAGACTCCAAACGATCAACGGTGCCGAGATCCCTGCAAAAATGCTGTTGAAGTCACTATCTATCGGCAGGGGCCGCAACCAAGTCGAGCACTTTAGCGATAATCGCTCGGACAATCAACGCTGTCATTGCTCAAAACAGGGCAACTTGTTGTTTGAAGATAGGCTGACTTTAACGATAGCGGCTTTCGACGTAAGTCGTTGCCCATCAACGAAACCAACCTGAAATCGACGCCGTCAAAGTTTATCCAGTGTGAAACAACAAGGAGCCCTGTTGCTCAAAATACATTACACAGCACGGGGCACGATGCCCGACTGCGGTCACGATTCCATCAATATTCCGACGATCGGGACACCAGGAGCAACCAATTCGCTTGAGTAACCACCGTTTTTCAGGAGCCAACAGCACAGATTCATGCAAGTCCGGCGGGAAAACTCAAACCTGGTCACTCCCAGAGCGTCAACAGAACCAGGTAGTAGACATTAAATCCACAGACGACCGTCTCACCGGGAGCATACCATGACATCGCCGGCGCCGGCGCCGACCGAGATATCGCTTCTGTGCTTGAAGCCGTGGCGTCGCTCAACGCTGAAGCGAAGCTGGAATTCGCCTCATGCCGCCTGCGCGAATTCAATATGGATTCCGAATGCTGGCATACCGCGAGCTACGTGCACCGAATTTCGCAATCGATCCTTCGCGGCATTGCGGCATGCCCGGAACGCAGCACGAAGTGACTTGAAAGCCATTTCAGGCAGAACCGACGAATCACCCCTTGAAGCCAGGCACACTGATCTTCCGGCCCAGGCAGAACGCATTCCTGCGAGGAGATGTATGCCGAATCTGTAAACAGCTGCTATCAGGAGGCGCAACAAAAAACGCCTCGTGATTCATCACAAGGCGTTCTTGTAGTTACCCCACAGGGACTCGAACCCCAACCAACAGAACCAGAATCTGTCGTGCTACCAATTACACCATGGGGTAGTGTGGTCTTGGATTTTTTCTGCGAGAATGGTGTTTTATCAGTGCTTTTCGGCGGTGTAAAGGACGAACTTTACGTTCCCTCTGGAAGTGACCTGTTTCAAGGCTCAAAAGTTCGTCAAATCTTCGGACATTCTGGCAACTCTGTACAAACCGCTACAACCCGCCGCCGTCTTTGAATTTTCGTTGCATCCAGTTCGTCGAACTGTGCCGAACTACGATATACTCGGCAACTCCTTTCTCCACGACGATTCGACGTCTGAAATCTAAGCGCACCCTTCCCATCAACAACCGGACCAGACATGACAGAAGATGTTCAGGATATCAACGAGAGCGACGACAGCGGCTTCAACAACGCACAGTATGCGCTGACGGAAGATGGCGTTCTAAAAGTCTATCGTGTTGGAGAAACGACTGTACTCGGCTTCGGCGGAGAAGACATTCCGTCAGAATTCAACGCCGCTCATTATCGCTCAGCGATCACCGACCTGCTGCTCGCCAACAAAGCCAACACCGTCGCATTCGACCTGACCGGAGTGAATCTGGTTCCAAGTGGAATGCTGGGGCTGCTGGTTTCACTGAGAAAACTGGAGGGCCTGGAGCCGACGATTCAAGTGTTCAACCCGTCAGCAGATGTTAAAGAAGTCCTTCAGATCACAAAATTGAACACGATGATCGAAGTGCACGAGGTTGATGTCTGACAGAACCGAAATCCAGGACGACGACGCTCGCGAAGACGCGCGAAAACTGAGCCTTCAGGGGAACGATCCCCCTTCCGAAATCGAAGGCTATTCTGTCGTTCGTCGCCTGGGAACCGGAGCCTACGGAACCGTTTGGCTGGCTCGGGAAGACCGCACCGGACGGATGGTGGCCATCAAATATTATCCGCACCGTCGCGGACTGAACTGGTCGCTGTTAAATCGTGAAGTTGAGAAGCTGGCGACACTCTATTCGTCGCGAAACATTGTCCGTCTGCTGGACGTCGGCTGGAATGCCGAACCACCGTATTATGTCATGGAGTACGTCGAAAACGGCTCACTCGGCGCCTATCTGGCTGCCGGACCGCCGGGTGTCGAAGAAAGCGTGCGGATCAGCAAACAGGTTTGCGGAGCTCTGATTGAAGCTCACGGCGCCGGCGTTTTGCATTGCGACCTGAAACCTGACAACGTGTTGCTGGACGCGCAGTTTCAAGTGCGACTGTGTGACTTCGGACAGTCGCGAATGTCACACGAACAAAGCCCGGCTTTAGGCACGCTGTATTACATGGCGCCGGAACAGGCCGATCTGGAAGCCATCCCGGACGCTCGCTGGGACGTGTATGCCGTCGGTGCCCTGATGTATCACCTGTTGACCGGACAACCACCGTATCGCAGTGCCGAAATTCAGCGGAAGCTGGAATCCGCCGAGTCACTGCAGGACCGCCTGAAGATTTACAAGAAGCACATTCAGGAGTCTCTGCCGCCACGAATGCATCATACCGTCAAAGGTGTAGACAAACCGCTGGCCGCAGTCGTTGACCAATGCCTGGCAGCCGACCCGCGCGAGCGTCTGCCGAACGCTCAGACGATTCTCACAAAGCTCTCCAGCCGCGAACGCAACCGAGCGCGCCGCCCACTGCTGCTCCTGGGAGTCATTGGGCCCATTCTGTTGATGTGTGCCGTCTTCCCCATATTCTTCGGCGCCATGAAGGAGACCATTCGAGACGCCGAGGCGCGACAAATCAATTCCGCTCAGGCGGCCAACGCTTTGATTGCCCGCAGCCAGGCCAACGCCTTAAAAGAAGAACTGGAACATCGCCTTCAGGAATTGGAACAAATCGGCAGCCGCGAAGAAGTCGTTCGCAGCCTGACCGCCCTGATGCAACGACCGTCCGATGATGTTGTAGCGGATATCGAAGCCTATCACGATAGACCCTTCGGCGACCGCCCCGGCTG
>CAYZYB010000263.1:0-6711 GCA_964481505.1 uncultured Planctomycetaceae bacterium
GCTTCGTGAATTCGTGGAAGTTCGCGGTGGAGGCATGATCTTTGTCGACGGAAACAGAAATCGATTCAGAGAGTTCACATCCGAAAACCTTGCAGCCATGTTACCAGTCGAATGGCAGCCCGCAGAAATCGTCTCTCAACCAACAACGCTACAGCTGACGGAGACAGGATCGCGACTTTCAGCACTCACATTTGAAGTAGATACGACAGCCAACCAGCGATTTTGGACCGAACTGCCGCCGCCGCACAGGCTCAGCAACGTGACTGCGTTACCGGGCGCCGAAGTGCTGGTCGAAGCGGTGGTCGATGGTTCGCCGGTGCCGGCGATGGTGACTCGCAACTATGGTGCCGGGCGAGTTCTCTATCTGGCCACCGATGAAACCTGGCGATGGCGGTACAAGGCGGCCGACACGTATCATCAACGAATCTGGAATCAACTCGCGACGTACGTGATGCCACGCCCCTTCGCGACCAGCGACGAGTACCTTTCGGTCGACACCGGACCTGTCAGCTATCAGATGGGAGATTCCGCCAGCATTCGTGTTCGTCTCATGGGGCTCGACGGCAAACCAGCCACCGACGCCACGGTTGACGCGATTTTGTGGAAGAGCGGCCGCCAGGTTTCTACGATCAGCCTCACTGCTGATCCTGATGTTCCGGGAATCTACCGCGGTACGTCGGGGGAGCTTTCGGATGGAGAATACGAAGTGTCCGTGCGAGCGTCCGGGTTTAGTTCCGATGCCCTGAAAGCCCGCGGGCAGTTCGTGGTGCATCCTCCGGAATCTGCAGAACTGGCGAACACTTCGTGCAATGAAGAACTGTTGCAGCAAATGGCGGCAGAATCCGGCGGCGTTTATCTGCGAGAAGAAAATGCGAATCAACTGGCGGCGTTGTTAAGTCCGCTGAGCAACGGTCGTGTCGTAGAATCCGACACGGCGATTTGGCAAAGTTATTGGTGGTTCGCAGCGATGATTCTGCTGCTGGCCGTCGAGTGGTTTTTCCGGAAACGAGCAGGTTTGTTATAGCGTGGCCGCAGAAACTTCAGTTCCTGGTAGTTCGCAAGTCGTTCCATTCCATAGAGACAAATTCAGACGGACAGTCTCATGAGCACAACAACACTTGATCCCACGGTCGTTGGTAAGCTTCAACGTTTCGGTCGACGGCGATTTCGGATGCTCGTGGCGCGAGGCATCTGCGCCGCGCTGGTTACTTTCCTGTTGTGTATCGCGTTCGTTGCATTGATCGATTGGTATTGGGTTCTGACCGATCAGGTTCGCTGGATTCTCAGCGGCTCCGCTTATCTTGTGACTGCGATCGTCGTGTGGGCAACGTCTGTGCGAAAACTTCTGCAGACACCCGCTCGCGAAGAACTGGCGACGCACGTCGAAGACGCCGAACCCGAACTCCGCCAAAATCTGTTGTCCGCGGTCGAACTGGCCACTGACCGTCCGGATACCGTCCACGACTCACCTGTATTCCGTGGTTTGCTGCAGGGAAAAGTCGCGACGCAGATGGCAAAGGTGGAAGTGCCGAATCTATTGCCCCTGCGTTTGCTGGGAAAGTGGTTGCTCGCAGCGTTTGCGATTGTCGTTGCTGTTGTCGCACTGATGAGTCTCCCTGATCCGCGTTTCCGAACGCTGGCTGCGAGAGCCATTCTGCCTGGAGCGAACATCGATCGCGTTTCGCGCATTCGCGTAGAAATTTTCGAACCCACGCCAACATCGATCACGATTGCCAGAGACGAAACTGTCGCGGTTGTTGTGGGTGTTTCCGGCGGGGCAGTCAGTGAAGTTGTCCTGGAAACCTTCACGCCCGAAGGATCACAGCGACAGTCGATGCGATCGCGAACGGATTCCGAATTCGCCGCCAACATTCACGTTGGCGAAGACACCATCGAATACCGAATTCTCGCCGGCGATGCGGTCACGCGGCGGCACACCATCACCGCCAAAGGTCGCCCGCAGGTCCTGGCGTTTCGCAAGACGTTCGTTTACCCGGAATACTCCGGGCTTCCGCAAAAAGAAGTCACCGATCAAACGGGCGATCTGATCGCACTCGAAGGAACGAACGCAGCGCTGCAGCTGGAACTTGATCAGGACGTGTCACTGGCCGAGTTGCGAATTGATTCCCCTGAATCCGAAGATGTCCGCATCGTTCCGTTGAGCAGAAACGACGACGGCCACTGGTGTGCCGATGTACCGGTCGAAGAATCTGCCAT
This sequence comes from uncultured Planctomycetaceae bacterium, assembly GCA_964481505.1. Classification (GTDB taxonomy): domain Bacteria; phylum Planctomycetota; class Planctomycetia; order Planctomycetales; family Planctomycetaceae; genus Fuerstiella. The sequence continues at coordinate 2,218 of CAYZYB010000263.1, forward strand.
TTACAAAGTTCGCCTGGTTTCATCCGAAACTGGTTTTGAAAACGTCTTTGCTCCCCGCTACGAAATTCGTCCGCTGCCGGACCTCATTCCCCGAGCCGGATTCGTGGACCAGCAGGAAACGAACCTGCTGTTGCCGCCGAATGATATTCTGGCATTGAAAGGTCTGGCAGAAGATGACTTGCCTTTGGTCAGTCTGCAACAGGAAATTTCCGTGAATGGCCGCGAATGGGTGGCCGTTCCGCTTGAAGCCGATCGAGTAACGGAGGAACCCCGCGATGTCGGCGCAGCGGCCCAAACATCAGAGGAATCCGCCGAACGGCATCGGCTTGCTTCCAGCTGGAATTGGGACCTGCTCGACATGCAGCTCAAGACTGGCGATCAAATCACAACACGCTTGGTAGCGACGGATCGTAAAGGCAACCGCGGCGAATCTGTTCCTCTGCGAATTATCGTTTCGGCACCGGAATTCGATCCCGAACGACACGTGCAAATCGAACGGAAGGCGGCCTTCTATGATCGCTTAAAAGAACTCGAAACACTCACAGCAGAACATAAAACAACGGCCAACGAAATCCTCAAACGACTCAAGGACGAACGTGGCAGACCTGCTGACCAGCGACGGCCGGAAGCAGAAATCGCGCTCGATCGAATGAATCTCGCCGACCTGGCAGACCAGCTCCGCGAAGCCGGCGGCGAGGCGTTGACGGAGGCTCAGGCGATCACTCAAGCGATGCCGGCCGGAGCTGACGCTTATGATTTGGAACTGACCGGCCGAATGCTGGCTCGCGTTCATTACGACCTTGGTAACTCGCCGAAGCATCTGTTGGCGGTCCTGCGACAGACGACGGACGAGAAGGAAATCCGTGCTCTTCATGACAAGCTGGGTCAGGCGTTTGAGCTGGCAGCTAATGATACGAAATCCCTGGCGTATCACTATCAGCATCTGATCTGCCACGATATGGGTAGCGCCCTGGCGACTGACATGGACGCGATTCTGCGACAGCAGGAACTGGTTACCAACAGCCCCACACAAACGTGGGACCGTTTGCTTCGCCAGGAAACCGTGGTTCTCAATCAACTGCGAATCATTGAACGCCTGGTCGCTTCACACGAACGTCGCCTGGCGGGCCACATGCGGAGTCAGTTCCAGCAGCTGCGAAAATGGAGTTCTGAACGAATCGAACAGCTGGAACGAGCGTCTGAGTCAGAAGATAAGCTTCCGGAACTTCAGCAGCTTGCTAAGAATCTCCTGCGTGAGTTCAACGACCGCCAGCGAATCGACGTTTCCGACGGTGGCCTGTCCGAGCGTCTGAATCAGGCACGACGCGGCTTCGATTACCGATCTCGCACGTTGTCCGAACCGCTAACGAATGCAGGGACCTCGATTCGAGAAGAAAACAAGCGGCTTTCGGAAGCCGCAGTGGCCGAAGATTCGACGAAGTCTGAAGAACTCCGTCAGGATGCAGCACGCTTCGGAACAGAGTTGGCATTGAAGCATCGTCCGAGCATGGATCAGCTACGAGCTCGCCGAAAACTGGTACAGGCGCGACAGGACGGCGATCCGCAGTTTGCAGCAGATGCGGGTCTGACTCACCGTGCCGTGACTTCACTGTTGAACCAGCACGGCCAGGGAGATCCGCAGGAATCCATCGTGCCTACCGCTTTCTACGAGATCGCTCCCGCGTATCGAATTCTCGAAGCGGGATATGATCTCAAAAATGTTCAGTTATCACTGTCGAATTTGATTCAACTGGAACGATGGAGTTCGCAGGACCTGAAAGCGAAGATTGATCATCCGCGGCAATGGGACGTCGTCCACAAGGGGCTTGAGCAGGCCGTCAACAAGTTGCGTGCGGCCCGCGTGGACAACGAAATCATGGGGCGTCTGGATCAGGCCCGCTGGTCACAACCCGCACAGGAAGCTTCACGAAAGCTCAGTCAACGTCGTTGGAATCGCGACAAGCTGGTGGGAGCGTCTGCGGACCTCATCGACTTCCGCGATCAACTGCGGCCAGTGAGTTATGAGATCGAAGCCGTGATGATGGAGGCGCGAGCCGTCATCGCGAAGTACGCTCCCACGATTCCGCAGATGGCGAAAGAAGCGGCCGAACAACTCCGTGAACTGGAAGAACTGACGTCTGACGTCGCCGACGCTGTCGAAGAAAATGAAGCAGCAGAAGCAGATCAGCAACCGACTGAAGATGCCAGCTCCCCGCCTCCACCAACCGATGAAGCACCGCAGCTAGCTGACCTTCAGGAAGAGCAGGAACGAATCAACCAGCAACTCGACGACCTGGTCGAAGCACTCATCGAAGACGCCAACGCTCAGGATCTGATGGACGAAGAGCAACGCGAACGAGCTCGCGATGCCGACGACAGTATCGCGATGGTTCAGGAACCCGCGAAGCAAATGAACGAAGCACTGCAGGAAGCTGAAGAAGCCACCAATGCAGAACAGCAGGCTCAGGATCTGGCCGAAGCGGCGGAACAGCAGGAGCGGACCGCGCAAGCCCTCGAACAGGTTGCCGAACATTTCGATCGCCTCGAACAGGGCCTTGACGTCCAGGAAAGCCGCGATCAACTGCGGCAGCAGGAACGCGAAATGGGGCTCGCTCGACAAATGGATCAGCGTTACGAAGACGCCGAAGAATTGTCGGAAATGGCGCAGCAGAATCCTGAAGAACTGCTGCAGGAACTGGAGGCGGAACTCGCCCAAAACCCCGCGATGCGCGAAGCACTTTCGCAGATCTCAGAGAACGCCGTGCAGGAAGCTCGCAACGCATTGGAAGACGCTGCTAAGCGGGAACGGGAAATTCAGCGAGCGAACGAGCGGTCGGATAAAGAACTTCAGCAGAAAAAACGAGAGCTCGCAAACGAACTGAAACAACTCGGCAACGATGCCGCTCAGCTTTCGCAGCAACTTGTCGCACAGGCCCGCAGCGCCGCGTCTCAGGCAAAATCGCCGGAAGCTCAACAGAAATTCGAACAAACACAACAGAAGTTAAACGAAGCCGCCAATGAGGCTCGCCGCGCAAACGAAGGTGAATTGCAGGAGGAGTTGGCCGCCAAAGCGAAAGCAGCACAGGAAGCCATTAACGAGGCTGCAGAAACATTGGCCGAAGCCAAACAGCAGGCGGGCGAAGCCGCAAAGGAAGAGATCCACGCGGATGATAAAACACGAAACAACGCGAAGAAGAGTCTTGAGGACCAGCGCCGGCGATTTCAGGATCAGCGAAAGCGAACGGCAGAACAAGCCTTTCGTCGAGAAGAAAGCGACGAACGTCGTGCGAAAGCGAACGTGCAGAACGCGGAACGGAACCTGAAGAACTTCGACCGACAGGTTGATCAGGCAGAAAAGAGTCTGAGGAAAAAACCTGACGATCGAAACGCAAAAAACAGAGTTGCTCAGGCCGAAGCCCGTAAGCAACAGGCTCAACAAAAGGTTGACGCAGCGAAAGCACAACAACAGGCAGCGACGCGGGATAAGAACGAAGCCCGTGAAGAACGCAATCGCATCAATTCGTTACCTCAGCCTCCGCTCAACGAAAAAAATCCTGCCGCTGAGTTGGCCGAGGCGTTTGCTGAGGAAGCTTCACAGATCGCCAAAGACTTAACCGAGCGTGCTGAAGAACTAGCAAACGCGGCAAAGGTCGCCGAAGCAGCGGTTCCGGAAAAAGGTCAGCTGGCATGGTCTGCTCAGCAACAGGAACGGCTGCGCGACGGCGTTGAACAAACCGCGGACAACGTTGCTCGCGCCGCTCGCCACGAACGGCGATTGGAAAGTGCGGCTGCAGCCGAAGCTCTCCAGAAAGCGTCGGACAACATCGAACAGGTTGCTCAGAATGAGGCCACGGAAGCTCAGCAACAACTGCAATCCGCTGCCGATGCCGCTCAGCCTCCGGAACAATCCGGCGCGGCAAATCCCGCAGGAGCACAACAGGCTACCGCGGCCAGGGAAGCAGTTGAAGCTTCTGAGCAGGCACTCACCGCGCAGGCGGAAGCATTATCAGGCGTGCTGGAACCCATGCAGGCCGCCAATAACGAAGCAGGTTCAGAAGCTGCTTCAGCATCAGACGCAGAATCCGGGCAGCAGCAGTCCGGTGATCAACAGTCCGCTCGGCAGCAACCTGACGGGAGCCAGTCGCAAACGCCTTCGGACCAGCAACCGGCACAGGGCAGTGCTGAATCCGGAAGTTCGGAGGCCGGACCACCGTCTTCTCCAGCCAGTGGATCCACGCCACAGGAATCGTTTTCACCAGAGGAAATGGCCCGTGGCCGGCAGCTGGCGCAAACTCTCGATGAACTCGATCGCCAGCAGGCCGCGGCTTCTCAGGCTGCAGAATCCGGTCCGTCCAGTGGGCAGCCTGACGGACAGCCGCCTTCGCAGCCAGCACCAAAACCGCTGGCGAATCTGACGCAGGCGGCTCGAGCTCAACAAGCACAAATCGCAGCCGCTCGAACACAGGCTCAACAACGGGCCGCACTGTCAAGTGA
>CAYZYB010000264.1:0-6699 GCA_964481505.1 uncultured Planctomycetaceae bacterium
GTCGATAGTAGTCCCGCGTGGGAATGGGGTCGAACTTATGATCATGGCAACGGCAGCATCGCATCGGCATCGACAGAAATGACTGACCGGTATTATGCACAAGATCGTCGAGGTAGATTTGCCGAGCTTCCGGTTGAGGAATCATGGCCGTTCCCCACGGTCCCATGCGAAGGAATCCGGTCGCGACAGTCAGCTCTGGTTTGTTGGCAGACTTTTCGTGTGCGGCCAATTCGTCGCCAGCCAATTGTTCAACGACAAACCTATTGAAAGGCTTGTCATTGTTGAACGATCGGATCACGTAATCGCGATATCGCCACATGTTGCTGCGTTCGTAATCGTTGCTGAAACCCGCTGTATCCGCGTATCGAACAACGTCCAACCAGTGTTGCCCCCAGCGTTCGCCGTAATGCTGGCTGCTTAGAAGTCGATCAATCAATTCCGCAAACGCTGTTTCAGCATTGGCTTCGAAGGCCTTGCGAAATTCCACCACCTGCTTCGGTGTTGGAGGCAAACCTGTCAGGTCGTAAGTGGCTCTGCGAATCAACGTACGAGCGTCCGCCGCCTTTGCCGGTTTTACCTTTGCGGTCTGCAGCTTCTGGTTCACAAAAGCATCAATGGCATCAGTACCATCCGCCATTTGCGGCGCGGTTTCCGCTTTGGACTTCACCGGGCGGAAAGCCCAGATGTCTTCTGGCTGGTACCTGCGATACGTCCATTCGTCAGCAGTCCCGCCGCTGTTGTCGACGATGACGCCATCTGCGTTCTCTTTAACCGTCCATTCTGCCCGGCGAATTCTGTCCTGATCGTCTTTGCCTGGCCATGGAGCTCCCAGTTCAATCCATTTGCGAATGTATTCTGTTTCGACTTCATTGAGCCGATCATTCTCTTTGGGCGGCATTTCCATTCCCTCCCATAACACCGCCTGGTAAAGAACGCTTTCTTCAGGCTTGCCGGGCACGATCGACGTTTCGCCCGACTCGCCGCCCTTCAGTAGAGCTTCTCGCGAACCAACCTTGAAATCACCTTTCAGGTCTTCGGGATCGCTTTCATGACAGCCGAAGCACTTTTCTTTGAGCAGCGGAAGAACGCGAAGCGTAAACAGTTTGTCGCCTTCCGCTGCCAACACAGCCGATGAAGGTGAAAATCCAAACGCGATGAGCGAAACAGCTAAGGGCGTGGCAAAGACGCACCGACTGAGCGTCCGCTTGAAATCGTTGTTCATTGTTCGTTCCTGCCTCTTAGGCTTTGTCTCCAAACGCTATTTCGTAGCGGTAGCATCCTGCCGCCACACTGCTTTTGCAGCTGTTTCACGGCGGCTGGAAGCCACCATTACCAGTTTTGGCACAGAGTCTGGTTCCACCGCAATGTAAACCGCAGCATGAATTTCCAGACGATCATCGACAATTCACTTCCACATCGCCTGGAATCGCCACACGATCTCCTGACATTCCTCTCGCGCCGACATGAACAGCACGGAGACAAGCATAAGCGTTAGTGCGAGCGTTGATTATATTCGATTATTATCGTCATAAGTACGCTCAAAACCACCAATAATAACAGCACATACTGAGGCCAGCGGGCGGCATCATCTCCCTCCTTCTGCGAACGAATGCCAACGACGCGGAACACGATCGAAGTCCCCAGGATGATTGTCACCATGTTGGTCACGAACAGCAGCAAGGCACCACCGCCCTTTGCGAAATCACCGTACGAGAATGCGATCCCCGATGTTGCGATTGGAGGCACCAGCGCCGCTGCGATGGCTACGCCAGGAAGCGCCGAGAATAAGTTCGGCCGTCCCATCGCATAGGCTGCTGCGACACCACTCGTAAGAGCGATCAGCAAATCGTAGAATTGCGGTCGCGTGCGGTTTTCCATCTCCTGCGTGAACGTCCAATTTACGATATCGCCATTCGCTCCAGCAACGTTCGTTGACACTGGAACATGCAACGGAGTCAGCCAATTGAAGTAATTGCAGGTTTGCACGCAAAAACCAAAAGCGATGCCAATGAAGACGGCCGTTGCAAACCCACGGATGGCCGTGCGAAAGGCGATCTTTGTAAGATGCGCATTTGCATGGGCGACTCCCAATCCGACGCCGGCAATCGGCGTCATCAGCGGAGCTACCAGCATCGCTCCAACAATCACGGCTCCGGAATTTTCGGCCAGGCCCAGACAGCCGATGAGAGTTGCGAGGCTAATCAAAAATACAAAGTCGAAGTCCCATTTCGAACTGTCCTGAACGCGTGAAACCAGTTCGATGCGCTCTTCCCTGGAAAGCTGTGGGACAAAACTGCGGATCGCGCAGTCAACGCGACTCAACAGCCGGTTGCTTAACGACTCCCCCTGCTTCACCACGGCGACTGCGGGCAACGGACCATTTTCGTTCGTTTCCGTCGCGTGATTCGCTCGCAAAAAACGTCGCATTTGCTTTAGATCACGAGTCCCCATCAGCAGGATGTCGAATTCCGAAGGTTGCAGCTCTCGGAATGCTTCATCAATGCTTCCGGCGACGATCACTTCCTGTTGAAAGGACTCACGATCACGACTGCGCAGGAATCGTTTCAGTTCGTTTCGCAACTGCTTACGCCCCACGGAAGCGGCGTGATCACCAACATGAGGTGCGATGTAAACGGCTGTTGCGGCTCCCTCGGCTGCGGAGACAAGATTCAACGCATAACTGAGCGCAATTTCATTGTCCGTTTCTTCAGTGATAAAGGCGACTGCGCGGATGTCCTTTGTCGGACAGACATTGTCGTCTCGCATCAGTATGACGTCGCAGTCCACTGCAGACAGCAGCGAAGTTTGCCAGTCGTCATCGGCCGCCTGATCTTTTGAGATCGTTGGCGCCGGAGCAATAATGAGAGACGGCTTTAGTTCTGCAAGATGGTCGGTGAGGTTGTCTGTCCAGCGTTCGCCGACCAGCTGATGCAAAGCAGTACGTTCGGCGCGTTGTTCAAATGTGTCGCCCTCCTTTTTCTTCTCCAGTTCATCAACACGGGCCCGCGAAGTGGTGACGAGTTCTGATTCGTCGTCGGCGTTTTTCTTTCGCAAATCAACGATCCGCGTTTCGCCTTTTTTTCGCTGAGCGAGCAGCAATGCCAGTGACGAATTTCGGGAGGCGGCCAGATGAGCGGCCCACGGTAGCAGGTTTTGAACTTCTTCCTGTTGCGTGGCAATCAGAATCGTGGTCACGGCGAGCCTTTGAAGCGACGAGAGACTCCGAAGTTATTCCGGATTGGCGATCTTGTGCAAATACGCGGCGAGATCTCGCTGCAACTGCAACATATTCTGCCAGTGTTGCCATGGCACTTCTATCACAGCGTCGGGGTCGTCACCTTCAGGCTGCACCGAACCGAATGCGACGTCTCGCATGCGTTCATGAATGTACGCCAGCACATCGCTCACTCGAGCTCGCTGGCCGGGCTCCAGGTGCTGCGGCAGTTCCGGGGCACCGCCAGCAAATAACGGAAGCTGTAGATTCTCCGGTTGAAAATCACTGGCAAGATGAAAGTCGGCACTGGAATCAGACGTTCGCAAATCTGATGAATCTGCCACGTGATTCAGCGGAGTCAACGCGGCCACTTCGACGCCCAGTTTTTGCGCGTGTTCGGCAATTTGAGCATCGCTGCCGTAGAGCAAGGTGCAGCGGCCGATCTGGACATGATCTCCCGGCTGTAGCACTCGCAGCTGCACTGGATGGCCATTGACGCGACTGCCGTTTGTGCTGTTCAGGTCGGTGAGGATGACTTCGCCTCGGTCTTCCTGCATTTTCGCATGAATACGACTCACGCGTTCGTCATTAAGCTGGATGACGTTATCTTCTTCGCGACCGATACTGACGGGGGTTTCGAGGTCTTCGTAAACCCGGCCTCGTTCGAGCCCTTCAAGCACAGAAAGTGTTACGAATGCCATGAGTCTGTCGTCCGCTACAAACTTCGGACAGGCCGAGTCCGATGATCATCAGTGAGCATGTACTACGGAGAAAGACGTCCCGTCAACTCCGTCCAAATTATTCAAACAGTCGACTCTTTCGAGACTTCCAGGGGCTTTCGAGTTCCTTGAGGTTCTTTGTGAAGAACTCTGTCAGATTTTTTTCCATAATGGGGGCGGCTTTGTCCTGCAGCATTCCTTCGCCTGAGTACTTTCCGGATTCATCATCCGGGCCTTCATTCAGCTTTCGGACATCACCTACCGCCGCCGAGTCTTTCAGTTTGAGATAACGAAAGAGTTTTTCAGCCGCCGCCTTTTCTTTTTTCATCCCTGGATTGAACCAGATGTGAGCGGCAATCGGGTAACTCGCAACCACTCGAATTGTAGAAGTGGAATTGATTCCTCGTACCGTCGATGCTGGACTCAGAAAGAACAACGCTCGAACGTCCTGGCCTTTGGGAGTTCTTGCGCTCATGATGGCGTTGTCCGGCCACGGCTTTTTTGACCAATCGAATTCCGCAAATTTCGCTGCCACCAAACCGCCAGAGCCTGCCGTCGCAATGCCCAGCTTACGGATGTTTAATTTCTCGTTCTGGTGTTCCTGCAGCAGGAATGTTTTGATGGCTTCCAGATCCTGGGTAGCCATCAGTATGTAATCGTTTCCGGAAACCTTCGTTAACCTTGCAAGCACAGAGTCTTCCATTTCCGGAAGGCTGTCACCGTGCTTGCGAAGATCAGCAGTCACTACGGCAAACCCCTTTTTGTGGAGTGCGGTGGCGGCACCGTTCCACACTTTGCGGGTCATGCTTTCTTCTTTGCCTTCAACACCAGGAAACAGAATGACGACCGGAGATTCTTTGCCACCTGTGGATTCGTAATAGTTGATGTGTATTGGCCATCCATCGGCAGTCGTGAGTGTGCGCTGACGACCAACATCAGTATCTTTCTGAGCGCTGGCGACGTCCGTGAACAACGCGGCAATCATCCACGCGGTGAGTACTGTCACATTTTTGGCGATGTTCCAGGTCACAATTGATTTTCCTGAGAGATACGAAGGCTGTGAAGCTGCAGAGACTTTCTGCACAAAATACCAGCAATTGTGCTGGTTTAGTCTACGACGCTCGTCCGTCAGGGTCAAACTATTCTCCGGCACTCGGTGACGGACCTGGCTAATGAATTTGCTGTATTCGCTGCAGCCCGTGCAGGCTGCGAGGTCTGCCTGATGCAATCTCACGTGAGTTCGTCAGCCAGCAGACCGAACATCAAGTCGTCGACTGTAGTGCCGTTCCGCACAAACTCCTGCCGCAACGTGCCTTCATGCTTGAACCCCGCTTTGCTGAGGACACGTGCCGAAGCCGGATTTGTCGCGTACGCTCGAGCGTAGATTTTTCGCAGCGCATATTCGCGGAATGCAAACGAACAAACAGTGCGGACTGCCGACGTCACGATACCACGTCCCCACAATGGCTTCGCCAGCCAATAGCCAACATTGGCTTTGTCTGCCTGTTTAATTTCAGACAGGCCGATGCCTCCTACCAATTGCTGCCCTTCATCACGAATGGCCCAGCTGCGGCGACAGTCTCTTGCCAGCGTTTCTATCTGCGTGAAGGAAATCCACCGATCCGCGTCTGCTTCCGTGTACGGAAAGGGCGTTTCAACTCCGTTGGCGTAGAACTCAGCTGTCTGGTTGAGGTACTCCAGATAGGCTGGCTTGTCATCCCAGGTGATTGGCGAAAGGCTAAATTGATCCGACACCGTAATCGTGGGCACTGGGTCACCAGACGGTTCGGTTGCGGGTAGCAGTTGTTTCCCCAGGCTCGCTCGGTCTTCTCTGGAAAATCCGCAACGTTCATAAAAATCAATGACCGGCAAATTGTCTTCCCGTACCTGTAGATTGACTTTCGGGCAACCAAGAGACAGCAGCTTTGCTTCGGCATATTCCATCAGCGCGCGACCGATACCTTTTCGACGACACTCTTCAGATACCGCAAGCTGATAGATCCAGCCGCGAACTCCGTCATAACCAGCAATGACGGCACCGACCACAGCCGCATTTTGTTCCGCCACAAAGATCAAATCGTCGCCGCTGGCTGTCTTGCGAAACAGAACATCCGATGGATCATTCCACGGCCGCGAAGATGGCAGGACCGACTGCCAAAGAGCGACCAGTCGCTCAGCATCATCTGCTTGGAAACTTCGAATGAGGAACTGTGCTGCCATAGTTCAATCCGGAAATGCTGAGGGGTTAATTCAGTGCGATATGGAAGTATCATGCATAAGTTATAGCGACACTTAACAGAAAGAGAGGTTCATCCGAGAGTTTGCAGTCTGTCTGCAGAGTTTTGCGAGCCAGCGCGGGACGCTCCTGGCACTTGACGAGCCTTCAATGTCTCAAACCAGATGTACGCAACGGTTGTACAAGTTAGAGTCATTCAGACAATTTTCATCAGCCGATCGCTCTTAGAAGTAGAACGCGAATTTGTTCTTTTTAGAGACGCTATCATGACGTCCACGCTCAATCCGTATGCCGCGCCGGAGACGTCGCCTGATTCTGAAGCATCCGGAGATTCTTCCATCGTCGACTGGGATCTACGACTGGGCGAATTACCTGTTGCTTGTGTGGCGACGAATCAGACGGACAATATCTACAAGGATGTGGAGCATGCATTCACAAGGACTGGCGAGTTCGTTTGCATGCTTATCTTTGTTCCGGTCGCCGGGCTGATCGCTTATGGAGTCCTGATGACAGTACTGGTACTTTGCAAG
>CAYZYB010000265.1:0-6684 GCA_964481505.1 uncultured Planctomycetaceae bacterium
TTACAGGAAATCGCACGTGTCGATCGTCTCATCGGGCACTGTTTTTTCACTGACTTCCGATAATCCGTGGGTTTCTCGTTCTCGTTTTCGGTTTCCTGAGGTCTGTCTGAGGTCTGTCTGAGGGAGGCGGGTGTGGTAGCAGATTGTAGCCATTTGAAATGGGTGGTCGGAGTTAGACTGAGCTTGCGACGAAAACACCGCGGTTTCGCTCGTGCAGTGCCTCGATCCAACCCCGGCCATCCTTTTCAGCTTCGCAACTTTCTGCGACTACACCGAGGGAGGCTGAATTCTGCTCCGCGACGTGTGATCACAGGTGAAAACTGTTAGACTGAGGAGTCGCGTGCACCACTTTCACGGATGTTTTTTGCCATGTCTCGTATTCAGCAACTTGCCGCCAATGTTATTAACCGGATTGCGGCCGGAGAAGTCGTTGAACGGCCTGCCAGTGTGGTTAAGGAGCTATTGGAAAACAGCGTTGACGCGCTGGCCACTCGCATCGAAGTGGACATCATGGCTGGCGGCATCGATCTGATTCGAATTTCTGACAACGGCGAAGGGATGCACCCGGAAGACCTGGAACTTTCGGTGACCAGTCACGCCACCAGTAAGATTCAAAGCGATGACGATTTGATGCGGGTTGCCACACTTGGCTTTCGTGGTGAAGCTCTGGCATCCATCGCATCCATCAGTCGGTTTCGCATTCGCACTCGTCGACAGGGGCTGGATACCGGTCGAGAGTTGGAAGCAGAAGGTGGTGAAATCCGAGTCCATCGAGAATGCGGCTGTCCGGAAGGGACGGTTATTGAAGTTCATAACCTGTTCTTCAACACGCCCGCGCGGCGGAAATTTTTGAAGAAGGCGTCTACGGAATTCGGTCGCATCAGCGAACAGTTCGCTCGCGTTGCCCTGGCTCATCCGAATCTGCATCTGGTACTCAGGCACAACGACAAACTGGTTTATGAGCTTCCGGCGACCGTCAATCAGCTTGAGCGAATCCGCCGATTCTTCGGTAGCGATCTTGGCGACAAACTTATCGAAGTCGAATCAGAAGCGCTGACGCCGGATGGCGAGGCGATTCGGTTGTGGGGTTACGTAGGTGATCCGTCGCTCAGCAAGTCGACCAGAAAAGATCAGTATCTCTTCCTGAACGGACGGTTCATTCAGGACAGAAGTCTGCAGCACGCATTGGGCGAAGCCTATCGTGGTTTGTTAATGGTGGGGCGGCATCCTGTGAGTTTTCTGTTTTTGGAATTGCCTCCGCATCTTGTCGATGTCAACGTGCATCCCACTAAGACAGAAGTTCGCTTTCAGGATAGTCAAAACCTGTATCGCCAGTTGCTGCATACACTGCGTGACAAATTTCGTGCTCTCGATTTCCAATCCGAAATAGCAATTCCGGCAGCACGTCGAAACGCCGAAGGCGGAGCGGACGCTGCCTCGTTGCCCGTGCAGAAGGAGCTTGAAATGTGGACGTCGTCAGCCACGACTTCCACCCGCCCTCCTCTGGTGGCTGCCCCCGAACGTTCCGGTTCTCCAGCGGTGCCAGCCGCGGGGCAAAGTTCGGCCTTCACGCCCGGTCTTCCAAATCTAAAGTCTGCGGCGTTCCAGCCAGCGGTTGCTGACGCATTAAGTCCTGTCGCCGAAATGTTACCGGAAAGTCATGGCGATTCTGCCACCGAAGTCGCGGTGGCTGTGGATGATCTCACCGAAGCAGCCAGCGAGACACGGCCCGCCGATGATCCCGTTCACGGCGATGAATTTCGCGCGTTTCAGATTTACGATTGCTACCTGGTTGTTGCGGGTGATGATGGGATTGAGATCATCGACCAGCATGCTCTGCACGAACGAATCATGTACGAACATTTGCGCGGGCGTGTTCTGGAAGGTGCAGTGCAGAGCCAGAAGCTGCTGATCCCGGAAACGATAGAATGCAGTGCCGGCGAAGCGGCCGTGCTAACGGAGTATCAGGATCTGCTTGGTGAAATCGGATTTGACATCAGTGAATTCGGTGGAACGACTGTGCTGTTGACTGCTCATCCCGTGATGTTGCCGCGAGGCAGCTTTGTTCGCATTCTGAGAGATCTGGCGGCGCAGTTGGAGGAATCCGATGGCAAGACATCGCGACGTGATCTCCTGGATCACATGATGCATACCATGGCATGTCGCGCGGCCATCAAAGCGGGGCAACGACTGGCTCCGGAAGAAATGCAGGAGTTGTTGAAGCAGCGGTTTACTGTTCAGGATTCGCACCACTGTCCGCATGGCCGCCCAACGTCGCTCATGCTGTCGCAGGCAACATTGGACAAACAGTTTGGCCGTTTGGGCTAGCAGTTTTGGCTAGCAGTTTGGGGTGCCAGGGCGAAGTAATCCTGTGGAGTTTCTGTTGTCCTGCGATCTGGTCGCTGAGCATCATACAACTGGCAGGAGCGGTCCGTTTTTTCTGTCTGTGATCTGCAATATCGGAAAACGTCCATCGGGATACAGAAAACGCACGGCAGTAAGCGGAATCGATTGAATTCTTCGGCTTGCTTGACCGAATCCGCTAAAAAGCTGCTCACACCTGTGTCTGAAGGGCCCTAGAATTCCACGTTCTTCATGGCCGCAGGTCGTGATAAATCCAATCGCCAATCTCTTCAATCCCGCCCATAACAATGATTTGTGTTAGTCTCGGTAGAACTCGACATTCTGCGCTTGAAGAAGGGCACCGATTTCTTGCGGAACAAAATGCGGAATTGGTTGAGCTTCGAGTCGACTGGTTGCGACAGCGACCTGATATTGGTCGCCTGTTGAAGGATCGTCCGACCCCTGTTGTCGTCACGTGTCGTCGCAAGGAGGACAAAGGGTTGTGGAGCGGAGAGGAAGACCAGCGCCAGGCGATTTTGCGGGAAGCGATTATTGGTGGCGCAGAATACGTTGACATCGAAATCGACATCGCTCGTTCTATTCCGCGCTATGGCAAGACCCAGCGGATTGTTAGTTACCACAATTTCGATGAAACACCGATTGAGCTGTATGACATCTACCAAAAGATGACGCAGTGTGATCCGGACATCATCAAAATTGTCACGATGGCGAAAGCGCCTTCCGACAACGTTCGCGTTATGGAAATGTTGCGTGCCGCACACGTGCCGACGATTGCGTTTTGTATGGGAGAATATGGAACCATCAGTCGCGTTCTGTGCGGCAAGCTCGGAGCTCCATTTACGTATGCGGGCTTCAGCAGTGAACGTGAAATGGCACCTGGGCAGCTCACCTATGCCGAAATGCGAAATCTGTACCGCTTTAACAGGATCACGAAAGACACAAAAGTCTTTGGGGTCATCGGTGATCCGATTGCTCACAGTCTGAGTCCTCTGCTGCACAATGCGGCTTTTCGCAAGACGGAGTTTGATGGCGTCTATGTTCCACTGCGGATACCTCCGGATTTTCTGGAGGAGACGCTGGACGAGTTTGAGAAACTGGATATCGCCGGCTACAGCGTCACGATTCCGCACAAAGAACAGGTACTCGACTTCGCGAACGTACCCGATTTGCAGGTCGACCTGATCGGTGCCGCTAATACGCTGTTCAAAAACGACGGAGAATGGCAGGCGACAAATACGGATTGCCATGCGATTGCCGAGACTGTGGATGCAGCACTCGCGAAGAATCCTGAAGGGAAATCCGGGGTCGCGACGAGACGCGTGCTGATTCTTGGCGCCGGTGGTGTTGCGCGAGCGGCTGTGTCTGCAATGCAGCAGAGCGGCGCGGTTGTGATTGTTACCAACCGTTCGAAGGACCGCGCCAAGAAGTTGGCGGAAGAACTGAATTGCCTGACGGTCGACTGGTCGAACCGCGGAGCTGAGGTTTGCGATATTCTCATCAACTGTACGTCTGTTGGGATGCATCCCAACATTGATGAGTCGCCCTATCTTCAGCATTGGCTGCGAGAATCGATGCTGGTGTTTGACACCGTATATACGCCGGAAAATACACTCTTGCTGAAGCACGCTCGTCTTCGAGGCTGCATGACGGCGACGGGAATCGAGATGTTTGTGCGTCAGGCGGCAAAGCAGTTTGAGCTGTTTACGGGGCAGGATGCACCAGTGGAACACATGATCAAGACGATGCGGAAGTATCTGTCGGTGGCTGGTTAGCAGAGCGGCATGCTGCGATGGATGGCCGTTTGAGACTCGCAGGAGCAGCCGAATGCCTGTGGAATGAACGCCGCTGCGGCCACAGGTTTGCAAAACGCCCTGCAATCGATTCAATCGTGGTTTTTCGGCAAACACGGAAAACTCCATCGCATTTGGTCGATAACTCGTAAGAACGGTTAACTGATTGATCTTCGAGGAAAATCGACAACCATGATCATCACTCTGATTGGATATCGCGGCTGCGGAAAATCGAGCGTCGGGCCACTACTCGCCGAACGCATCGGATGTTCGTATGCTGACAGTGATGTCCTGGTGGAAGCGATGGCCGGGAAATCGATATCTGCCATCTTTGCGGACGATGGGGAGTCCGTTTTTCGTACTCTGGAAACGGATGTGCTGGAAGGTTTACTGGACACGCCGCCTGCCGTTGTTGCGACCGGAGGCGGTGCGATTCTGGCGGGTATTAATCGCGAACGAATGCATGAAGCCGGGCCTGTTGTCTGGTTGAAAGCGTCCGCAGAAGTTCTTGCCGCGCGAATAGGTGCGGATGCCGATTCCGGGGCCAACGACCGTCCCAGCCTCACCGGCAAGTCGGTAGTCGAAGAAGTTTCCAAAGTTCTGAACGCTCGCCAGTCGCTGTACGAAGACGCGGCGACGATTACGATCAACGTGGAGTCCGGCACGCCGGATGAAATTGCCGAACGGATCTTTGATGCCGTCACGTCTTTGAGCGATGAGGAGTTGGCATGATGGGGCATGGGATTCCAATGCCGGTTGTGCTTGCTGTTTTAGCGATTTTCGGCGCGTTCGTTGGTCGATTTTTGAACGTCTGCATTCAGGAGTTCCCTAAACACGACCTTCTCCGAGAGCAGCTGAAAGCCGTTTTGCCTCCATGGTCACTTTGTGCCCGATGTCACGCAAAGCTGGCCTTCGGACGCTGTCTCCCGATTGTTGGTTGGTTCATTCAGGGGCGGCGATGTTCTTCGTGTCGGACGAAGTTGTCGCTTAGCCTGCCGGTGATCGAGTTGATTACCGCCTTTTTGTTCGCTGTGCTGTACTGGTGCGAAGTTCCAGCAGAACAAGCCGCGAAAGCGATAGATGGTGGATTGCAATCATCAGAAGGTCCGCCTGGGCCGGAGGTGATTTCGACGTTATGGAGTCCTGCTGTTTGGATTCACCTGCGTTACGCATTTCACATGTTGATGATTTGCGGATTGATTGTGGCGACGGAAATCGACCGCAAGCTGAGGATCATTCCGGACGGGTGTACGGTTCCGATCATGCTGTTGGCATTGCCGCTGAGTCTGCTGCTGGGGCAGCTGTACATCACGCCGATTTGGTTCCAGGATGCGAGCGTGGTTCGCACGCTACGAGAAGTCTTTGACTTGCCGGGGTTTGTGCAGCCGCTGCTTTATCCGTGGGACCCAACTTCATTTATTCAGAGTTCGCCACATATTCACGGGTTTCTGGTGAGCCTCTTTGGGCTGGTGATTGGTGGCGGTTCCGTCTGGATTGTCCGCATCATTGGCTTCTTAGCATTGCGGCAGGAGGCGATGGGGTTTGGCGACGTCGTTTTGATGGCGATGGTCGGAAGCGTCATTGGATGGCAGCCGACGCTGGCGGTGTTCATCGTCGGAGCGCCGATTTTGGCTTTGTTGTTTGCCATGACAAACTGGATTGTGCGTGGGGAAAACGAAATTCCGTATGGGCCGTTTCTCAGTGGAGCGACGATTCTGTTGCTGATCACGTGGCCGACCGCATGGCCATTTGCGAAACGCTTCTTTGACATGGGACCAATTCTGTTTTTAATGGCCGTGGCCGCAATGTTTTCGCTGGGCGCGTCTCTGTACATCGTACAGGTTGTGAAACGGTTCCTGGGACTCGCAGGATTCGACGAAGAGGATGGGGGTGACTGGAGTTCAGCCGATCAATTGTCGTACTACAATGGCGAACGGCCGGATGAACAAACCGGACTCTGGCCTCAGGAACAGTGGCCAGGTTCACGAGCCGGGCGAGGCCTGAAGCCTTATCGTGACTGGAGGCATAATGGTCGCGAAGGATGATCTATCGTTGAGTTGGGCTGTCTTATCGCGGGGCCTTTCAACTTCAGGTCGTTCTGGTGCTGCTGACGTTCACTCCCTGCGTCAGCGTCTGCAGTACAACGCAGTATCTTTCTGTCAGCTGGACGAGTTTTTCGATCTTGTCGTCGGGCTCTTCGGTGTGGATGTGAAATGACAACTCGATACCGGTTAATCCGACGGGCACGGTTCGATCCACGCCCAGTGTGCCGCGAAAGTCCATCAGTCCATTGGCTTCGATCTTGGTGGTCGAGACTTTAAGGTTCATGGCTGTTGCCACGGCGGCGAATGTCACACCGGAACACGCCACCAGCGACTGCAACAGCATGTCGCCGGAGCAGGCGGCCAAATCACTTCCCCCAGCGAACGGATGTAGTCCGGAAATCGTCGCCTTGTTTTCTGCATTCGGTGTCGCGACACGGCACGTCAGGTTTTGCATGTCAATCTCCCCACTGGCGTGAAGTTTCGCC
>CAYZYB010000266.1:0-6681 GCA_964481505.1 uncultured Planctomycetaceae bacterium
GGTTCCAGTGATCGTAGTCGAGCGACATGTTTCCAGTGTGGAATCGCTTCGGCCCAGCGGTTTCCGGCTTCGCGGAATTCGGCCAGCGATTGGTGGTGTTCAGCTTCCAGCGGAGCGGCTTCGACGATCGATGTCAGAGCTCGTTCGGATTCGACTTCATCGTTCTCCAAGGTTTCCGCCAGGCGTTTGTAAAGTTTCAGGTTGTGCCGATCGAAATCCAACATCGCCAGCATCTGGTTCACCGCACCGTCGGTGTCTTCGAGGGCCAGGTATGTTGAGATTAAAGCTTCCTGAGTTTCTGAGTCATTCGGTTGAAGTTCAATCGCAATCCGCAGGTGCTTGAGGGCCTGTTTGTACTTCTTGCGTTTGGCGTAGACCTTGCCCACCATCTTGCGAATCAGCGGGCTGTCCGTTCCGTTTTCTTCCGCCTGCTGGTCCAGATGTTGAACATAACTGTCGAGATCTTTCGACTTTCTTATGACGTTTTCCAACTGACGGTTCGCATTACCGCGCTGAGAGTCGTTGGGGCCCCAGGAAATGATCCCCGCGGATGCGGCATCGACGGCTTCGATGGTTTTGTTCATTCCGGCAAACGCCAGGGCCTGTTGCGTGTAGTAACTCGACAGAGTTCCGTTACCGATACCGCGATTGGGGGCCGTCCGCTGATGCAGGTCAATCGCTTCTGCGTAGTAGACGGTGCATTCCTGGTACAGTTTATTCTTCAGACAAACCGCTCCCAACTGGCCCATATTGGATTCGGTCCATAGCCCGGGTTTTCGAAATCGTTCATCCGTTTCCGTCAGCAGAGTTCGCATTTGTTCTTTGCGATCCGAACGTCCGTAGGCAGTGATTAGCATGGTGCGGTAGGTGATTGTGTCCGGGCTGGACGCGACCAGCGGTTCCAGAATTGGGATCGATTCCGCGTATCGGCTCTGGTAATGCATCCACTGACACACCTGGTATTGTTGGCTTGTATTGAGCAGACTCTTTTTGTGAGCCGTCAACATGACTTCGATCGCTCGAGTGCGTTTGCCCAGATCGTTGTACAGGAAATTGGCAACGCGGGTGATGGTACGAGCGGAATCGGGATAGTCCTTCAGGATGCCCTCCGCGGTCTGCAGGAAGTCACCCGCTTTCTCCTTCCAAAAATAACGATTGTGGTGTTGATAAATCGACGAATGATGGTGCCGGTGTTGTGAGAGCAGTTCTTCTCGAATATGTTTGAGCACGATCGCCAACAACCGAGGATTCAGTTCATTCAGTTGAGCAGCCTTTGTTTCAAATCGATAGCGAGCCAGTTCGTAGCCGTATTGTTGCCATGCACCCTGATGCGAATGAGCCAGTCGCATTGGATAGTCTTCGATTCGAGCGATTAGAAACTGGAGTGCGTCTTTGGGACCGAGCACGTCACGCAGCGTTCGCTTCAAGTTGTTCACATCGTTGCGGTACCGGTTGGCGTCCGCTCTCAGGAATTTTGGGAACTGCTCGTACGCGAACGTGCGCAGATCGTCGTGAGCGGTTTTGATTCTCTTCTTGTGAGCAATTCGGAAAAACGTACTCAGCGAACTAAATACGGCGGACTGATACTGATGTTGGGGGGAGTCGGCCTGATTCAATAAGTGTTCCAACAGATTGGCGTACAAATCGCCGCCACCCAGTATCACCTGACCGTCATGCTCGAACGCTCCCACGTAAACGCTATTCAGTTGTTGGCGGAGCCAATCGGCCTGCGTTGGATTGACGGGATGTTTGAGTTGAGTTTGCAGAATTCCTTCCGCGCGAGCGTAACGGCGCATGCGTCTGAAAAGGTCGATGTAGCCGGCGGTTTGCGTATTCACTCGAGACGGCCAGCCTGCCGGATTGGCTTGTTCGAAGTTGCGAATGGCAACTTCCATAACGCTGATGGATTCGTTGCGTTCGACGTTCAAGCCCTTGTCCGAAAAGTACAACGCATGAGCCAGGCTCCAGGCAATGCTCAGGTTCTTATCGGTGCCGGATTCGGTCATCTTCAATAGAGCTCTGAGCTGCCGTATGCGTTCGTCATTTAATGACGCGTGTTTCATGCGGCCGAGTCCGTCGAGGAATGCGGCCATCTGAACGATTTCGCCATCGACCCAGTCGTGTTCGAACGCTCGTTTCAATGCGGCAACAGCAGCGTCGATGTGAGGACCTGGCTGATTGAGGACCTGCGACGATTTCCGTTCGATCATTGCTTCCAGTAAGTCACACGCACGTTTGTCAATCGGTGACTTGGCAGTGGCTCGAACTTCAACCAGACGCTGCATGATTTCGTCGGCGGTCGCTTCGTTACGTAACTCGTCGAGCAAGTTGGAATCCATCGAACCAAGGAAATGATAAACCTGTTGCGGCGTTCGACCGACTACGGAATCCGCCACCATCTTCAAAAGACGGAAGTCACGACACGCTGTATAAAAGTCGCGAAGCTGCCGCGTGTAATTTCCGGGCTGATTGCTCTTCTTGAACAAAGCCTGAAATGCGAACAGAACGTTTTTATCCAATTCTGTCGGCAATGAAACATCCGTGCGGTACCACGGTTGGCGTTGCTGATTGATCCAGTTCGAAATTTGCCACTCGGGGCTGGCCATAAAGATCTCGATGCGGGCATTTCGGTAATCATCCTGACGATCCGTCGCCAAATACCACTTCGACAACGCTGCAAAGTCAGCGGGCGACAAAGCCTTCTGATCCCTTTGCACTGATTCGAACAACTGAATGGCTTCGTCGATCTTCCCCTGTTCGGCGACGACACGCCCTAACGTCAATTGCCATGTCGCGGGATATTCGTCTTCGCGAATCCACTCGCGCAAGTTGCGTTCGAGCGGTTCAGGCTGATCAAGAGCCACCAACATGGCGAGCTTTCGACTCTTCCAAACATCCCCGGCTTTGCCATTCAGTGCAATGCCTGCGTCAATGTATGCGAGTACTCGATCGGCCAAACCGTCCTCAGCTGTTTTTCGAACCGCCAGATTGCCAAGCATTACGAAAACGCGTTGCTGAAACGCCTGACGAATCTGATCCAAAGCAACTTGGTCGTTATCGGCGTCATCATCAAAGTCAACATTCGTTGGCACCTCGCCAAGATATGTCCAGGCAGCAGCGATGGTTTGCGGAAGGTTTTGATTCAGACCGACATCCAAATGCATGCGTTCCAGGTTGAACCAATCCGTCAACTGGCCCACTGGTTTTTCGGCGCTATTGGGTTCGACTCCCAGTTTGGTAACGTGCTCGCTCAACACGACTGCCAGTTCTGTCTGAGCCGCCTTGCGGAATTCGGTGACCTTATCGCGGTATTCGGTGCGGGTCAGTTCTTCCGGCTGATCGTTTGCCTGAAACGTTTCCATTGCGTGCTGGAAACGACTTGCCAGCATTCGGTCAACGAACCGATGCAAGGCCTCCACCTGGCCCGCCAGTTGTTGCGATTTGGAAGTACCGCCTGAGAGTTTCGTGAGCAGATTCAATGCTTCCTTTTCGTGCTCGGGGCTCCAATCCAATGACAGAAGATGGTTGAACAATTGCCCGACGATTGATGCAATGCGTGCCTTGTCCTGCGGTTCCGCCGCCTCAGCGCGGGCGACTCGGTCTCGCATAAACGGAAGCCGCAGTTTGGTGAAGTGCACGTTGTAAATTGATTGCAGGCTGCCTGCCAGCAAATCCTGCGGTCTCACATCATCTTCGCCATCCCATCGCGTTCGCAGAACATCCGCGACTGTCGTCCATTCGGCAACAGTCAGATTTTTGCTTGAAACATTCCAGGAGACATAGCTCGCCAGCACATTCGGTTTCAGCTCTGCGTGTGCCTCCTTCAGTCTGCGAGCGGCCGCGGCCGCGACCCGGTCTCGTTCGTCACTGTTCGCAAATCGGTAGTGATTGACGATTTTCGTGGTAATGTCGAAATGATGTTCGTGTTCCAAAAAGAACAAAGCTGTTTGTTCCATTGGCTTCAACCACGACGAGTCGATTCGATACAGGCTTTGCCGATAACGATCACCCAAAGCGAACGACACGCCGGCATTCAAACGAACCAAATCGGCATCCGTCAGTTTTTCATTCGTTTTGCCGGCATCAATCCATTCCTGAGCCTGCTTGTTCGCGTCGGCATAGCGATTTGCTGACATGATGGCAGACAGATACTGATCGTAAGCCGACTGCCGTTTCGGATTTTCGGCAATCCAGTCGGCCAGGAACGTGACCAGTTCTTCGTAGACGTTATGCGCACGCATCATGTCGGCGCACGCGTTGCGGAGTTGTTCACGTGCGTAATCGTTGTATTGTTTCACATCCAGGCGTTGACGTAACCACGTTTTCGCTCCCGCGAAATCGCCTGTTGAATCAAGCTGACGGGCGTATGTCACTGCAGCGCTTGTGTCCCACGGTGCTGTTATTGACAACTCGCGCCAGATGGCCAACGCTTCCGGTTTCCGATCCAGTAGAGTCAGAGCAGTGGCCTGTTTTTGGCGTAGTTGTCGCCTGGCGAGGATATGTTCCGGTTGCCGATTGAACACTGGTTCAATTTGATCCAGCAGAGAGAGCATTTCGTTTTGATCGACGACCAAACCCAGTTGGCCAAGAAGATAATTCGCGAGGTAAAGTTCGTCAGTCGGCGACTGATCCACGAGTCCTTTGAGCAAACGAACTCCCAACAGTCGGGCGTCGTCATTTTTCCGAGCGGCCTGCAGGACGGCCAGTTCGATCCAGTCCATTCCCGGTTTATCTGCCGCTATCGTGCGTAAAGATTCCAGCCGCTTGAGGACGATGTCCCACTGCTGGACCTCCATTTCGCTCAGTAACAACACCAGTTGATGAGCGAACGTTGCCTTACCCGCTGCAACGGCCACTTTGGATTCCCGCACTGTAGGAATCGGTCGGGTCACCAATTGATCGACAGCGTCCCTGGGCAGTTCGGCGGTGTATTCGGATTCGAATGTCTGAGCGTCCAATTCATCCACACTCAGCTTGACTTCAGATGTCACTTTGCCATCGCGGTTGGTTGTCGTGGCGTTTTGTGGCCACCAGGCACCACCGACCTGAACGAAATCGCTATAGGCGGTTTTGGATGTTGGCTTGTCGTCGACCAGTGATTCGGTCGTCAAAATCACATTGCGTTCCGTGTCGATTGTCAATCGTTGTTTGCGTTTCGAATTCTTACCCGGCGGGGTCAGCACCAATACGATTCGACCATCGGCCGGTCGCGAAATGTCGACTGTATGCCGAGGATACACTTCATGGAGCGGTGTCTCTGCGTGCGGTCGGAATCCAATTCGGAAACCGGAAATGTCACGAGTCCGGGCCTTCCGCGTTTGTCCAAGATGGAACGCTCGTGAATGCACGCCGCGAATTTTTTCATCGCACCAATTGACCACTGTTTGTGATCCAGTCGAATCGGAAAACTGCAGCCAGCGTTTCGGCGAAACATACTTCGTTTCAGTCGACTGACTCGTTGTACGATTCCATCGCGGACTGAAGTTCTCGCGTGCAATTCGTAATCGTAGTCCGCCGGAATCCATGTCAACCGGTCGTACCAATTTCTGAGAAATCGTCTTCGCGTCAGCAGCCCAGTCGGAGACGACTGGTTTTGGTTTTGCCGGTTCGTTCTGAACCGCTGGAATCAGTTGATCAATCCAACGTGTGTATTGCCGCCGATCACGCCTATAGCGGTCGTAATCACTTTCACCGCGAAATCCGAACCCACCTGTAAGTGGCCGACTCGCACTCAGACTCGACTTTGCCATTTCGTTTGCTGAACTCAACCAGGGATTCTTTCTCGAATCGGACAGAAACAATCGTTGCTTCGCCCGGCCGAAATCCTCAACTTCGAAATCGCCAACTTCGCCAAATTTCTGTTGCATCTCGAACTGAACCGTGCCAGTGCCATTAAATCTGCTGAATGCCTCATCCTCATTAGAATCCCAGGCCATCCTGCTACTGTCTTCCAAATCGAAGCGCAAGCCTCCTCCAATATCCACGGTCGAGGTTCGTATGCCCCAATCTCGCTCACCCGACTGATCGGCCGACTCCAACATCCAGCCCCCGCCTCCTCCACCGAAGCCACCATTGAAGTAGCCCCCCGAGGGTTGGGCTATCGGTCCGTTAGCAATTGTCAGTTCGTCAGACATACCGAACCACCCACTCGAAGACGTCGGCCGATTCAATGCGATTTGGGCAGTCAACTGAATCATCTGCTGCACTGCCCGACTGTCTCGCCCCAGTCCCGACAATTCACGAAGAACACGACGCCGCAATCCAAGTCGCCATTCGCCGGCGGCCTTCATCTGCTGTTGCAACAATTCGAACGACGCACTGTCTCGACCATCGGCGAAAAATCGTTCGCCGTCTCGCATCAGGTAACGCCGTTTCACTCCAAAGCGCTCGCGGTCTTCGTCCGTTTCCAACACCAGCAACGATGTGTACGGAGTCATGATGTGAAAGTCTTCCGACAAAGCGATGATGTCGTCTTTGATGGTTGGGTTGTTGCCCTGTTGCAGCAACGTGTCCAGGTGTGCTCGAGCCCACAGACGAGGAATAAACGAATTGCCCGCTTCGGCGTCTTTCAAAGTGATGCGTGATGAATACCGCACGGTTTCGCCGTTGCGTTCGCCCGTCACGATGATTTCACCCGTTTGATCTTCGCCCTGTGGTAAATAGCGACCAATGATGATCTGC
>CAYZYB010000267.1:0-6677 GCA_964481505.1 uncultured Planctomycetaceae bacterium
GAATTACTGTACGCGACCGATATGCAGTTGACTCCCTTGCTTTGGGAAGACCCCGACGTTTCTCTGAAGCACCTTCGCCGTCGCCTGGACGCTCACAACCCCGATACAAACCCCGACCTTGCGGGCAAAGCGGATCTGCGTGGTTTTGAGTGGTACTACTATGACAATCTGTTGAAAAACAGTGCGGCCCTTTTTACCGGGCACTCATCACGTGTGCTTGATGCCCGAGTCGACACCGGAGGGGAATTAATCACGCTGACGAAACATGGACAGATCCGCCACTGGGATCTGTTTTCAAAGCAGGAAGACACGTCGCGTCGTTTGGAGTTGTCTGGTGGCGAATCGATCGCATCTGGTGCCCTTGCTTTTGACGGCCGGAGAGCGGCTGTGATTGTCGAGAAGCGCAAGACAGTTAGAGTTTGCGACACTTCGACAGGGCAGGTGATCTGGCAATTGGAAAGCCTTGGTAAGACTACCAATGTTTGCTTCTCGTCCAACGGCAAATGGCTGGTCGTTGTCGATCACAAAGTGCAGTGGCTGGATGCAAATACAGGAAACGTCGTCGGTGTTTACCATTTAGATCTTGAACCCAAAGGTCGAGTTGCGCTGTCGCACGATGGAAAGACGCTTGCCTTCAGGAGCGGGACCAGCAGAGTCATTCGCCTGTGCCGACTGGACGACAAGGCAAAGAAAGCGGATTTGTTCGGACAGCCGATCGAGATCACCGGCAATGGAGCACTTTCTCTTGCCGTAACACCGGATGGGGACGGCGTCCTAAAAAGCCTATACAATCATGCACACATGGGAACGTTCGAATCTGCTACGAGCGATTTTATCGGCGGCAACAACCGTTCGCATCGGACACCGATTTCAGCGGTGACGATCTTCGGCGACGGACCGCAAGTCGCCACCGCGGAGTCTGCCGGCACCATCCGGGTCTGGCCGAGTATCGACGAATTGAATTCGGCAGCTCCGCCAGCCATGACCTTCAAAGGCCACTCGGAGCCAGTCGATCGCCTTGAGGTATCCGACGATGGAAGACACCTTGTCAGCATCAGCCGCAATGAGGGCGTGCGAGTGTGGGATTTTGGCGAAGAAGACGCAGGTATTTATCGCCTGCCAGATTCGTCCAACGGCAATGCCATGATGTTTTCGTCTGACGGAAGTCTAATGGTCACGTCGTTAGCCAACCAAATTCAGATCTGGGACGCAACAACGCAACAACCTTTGCGGAAGCTGTCTGTTACAGAAAAAGGTGCGGTTTCGGCGATCGCATGGTCGCCGGAAAATCAGGACATCCTTGCGATTGGTTGCTACCACAGGGAAAGGGGCCCTGGCGAGGACGCTGGCTATGTTTCACTCTGGGATATCACCGCGGGCAAGGAGCTTGGCCGGTTGCCTGGGTTGACTGACTTGCCGAACATTTCGAGGATAATGAATGGTGACGAAATCACAGAATTGGCATTTTCCCCTGATGGGAAATTCCTCGCCGTCGGGTTCGGTTCATCCTACTACCTTCCCAGCGTCACACGGGAATCGCGACCAAGCCCCCTGCCCATGAAAGTCTATCATGTGGAAACAGGCGAGCTGCAGCATGTGCTGTACGGACATACGCACTGGTGCAGAGACCTGGAGTTTACCGGGGACGGCGCAACGATGGCCAGTTGTAGTGCCGATGGCACTGTCATCTTGTGGTCGACTGATACGTGGGAACCGATACACACTCTAAACAACCCTGATTTTCGTTCACCTGAAGCCGAACAGGACATCATGAGTTCTGTTGAATCCGTTTCGTTTTCTCCGGATGGAAGGATGCTGGCGATGGGAAGCTATGAGGCCAATATCCACCTTTGGGATGTTGAATCCGGCACTCACTACAAGACCCTTTCCGGCCATGCTGCGTGTATTCATTCGGTCGTCTTTGCTCCGGACGGTCGCACTTTGGCGTCCGGTAGCAGGGACCGTTCTATTCGATTGTGGAACGTGTCGACCTGCCAGGAACTCTTCAAACTAAATGACGATCAACTCGGAGGGCGCTTAGCTTTCTCACCCGACGGAACGAAGCTGCTGGGAACCGGCGACGGACTTGCAATATGGTCCGTAACTCCGGTGGTCAAACGTTCGTCTGATGAAGTTTCGGTGCGGCTGCAGGGCCTGCTGGCTTCTGGCAGTGACTTTGCGGACTCGATCCGACTGTATTCCAAAAATCTGCAGCTGCATGAAGGGTTGGCAAAACTCTCTTCGGAAGACACTCGTGTCGCGACAGCACTAGCCGCCACTCGTGCCAACTGGCTGGCTTCCGAAGAACGCTGGGAAGATGCGGCAGCAGAATTTGACCGCCTAACGAAACTCGATCCCCAAACGCCCCACGCGTGGCTCAATGACATTGGTTTGCTGAGACTGGTACGGGGCCTGTTCGTCGTTGGTCGCTTTTCTGACTGCAACAAATTGGTCGCGGCGGTGACCAATCGCGTCGGTATCTACAGCCAGGTCGAATACCGTGTGAAGCTTGGCTGTGAGAAGGTCGAAAACTCGGTCGTGGTGAAGACGATCGAGCCGGACTCCACCGCCGCTCGCGCGGGGCTACTTGAGGGCGATACGATTCTCAGCGTGAACGGAACCGACGTAACCCCCGGAACTATACACGGACAACTCGGCTCCCGCGACGAATCCATCATTGAGATATTGGTCAAACGGGCGGACAGCGGCGACGAAGAACTCATCGCTGTCGCAGCTGAACGGCAACAGCGAATCGGTGAATTGTTTCAGCCCATCGCGTTGTTGCAGGCGTTGGCTCAGCAACAATTGACTGTCGATCATGACAACCACGCGGCGCATGAATTTCGCGGCGGCTTATTTGGAATTCAGGGTGACTTTGAGTCTCAGGTCTCAGAGTACACTTTGGCGATTGA
Source organism: uncultured Planctomycetaceae bacterium (assembly GCA_964481505.1). Lineage (GTDB taxonomy): Bacteria > Planctomycetota > Planctomycetia > Planctomycetales > Planctomycetaceae > Fuerstiella. The sequence continues at coordinate 2,913 of CAYZYB010000267.1, forward strand.
TGGCCTTTCCAATCAGGAGAGCGATGATGTCGACGCTGATCTGGCTCGTCTGTACCGTAGTCGAGCCGACGCAAGGGCTCGAGCGAAACAGTGGCAGTCTGCAGTGGAAGACTACGACCGCATTGTGACCGCCGATACGGCCGATGAAGCGTTGCTCGCGGATCATGCGGAAGCGAAAGCGGGTGTGCTGCTGACACCTGCCGTGTCTTCCAGCACATCTTTGGATGTCGCGCAGGTCAAAGATTCCTGGGGAAGACTCGCGATCGCACACTACCTGACTTACAACCGCAAAGAACTGGATTCGGTTCTCAAACGTCGTCCGCGGGCCGCAGAGTTCGTTGGTGATATGCTGAGTGCCGACGGTTTGTGGCGGGGCGCACTTTCCTACTACGATAAAGTGGTTAAAGCAAATGTGGCGTCCGCTGACGTGTATTCGAAACGGGCAGAAGTGCTCGAAAGGCTGGGCCGCTGGGACGACGCGGCTGCGAGTTGGGCGCGAGCCACAACACAACGATCGGATCATGCCTTCCGAAGGTTTAAGGCGGCCGACACGCTGCAATGGGACACAACTCAACCGAATCCTCGTGTCGAATCGTTGAAGCTCCAGTTTGCGGACGGCGTTTTGAAGTTCGGGCCCAAGCCTAATTCAGAGCCGCGGCAGCTTCGCATCATGCAAACAAAGTTGCGAATCGAAAACGGTGCGAAGTACCGGCTTAGCTTCCGAATGAAGTCGCCGGACAAGTGCAGAGTGCATGTGCAGGGCAAACGTTTCGACAGAAAAATCCTGCCGATCGGGCTCAACGAAACGGTTGAATCGTCGCCGGAGTATCAGGCCTATCAATTCAGTTTCGTTGCAGAAAATGCCGGCAGTGGCAATAGCATGATTCGATTCATGATTCCCAAAGACACACCAGGCACGGTGATGATCAAAGATATCGTCTTCATGAAGATCTCCGAATCGAATGTGCCAGAGCTGGATCCGGAGAAAATCAAGGACAACCACGTGAAGAGGGCCGTTACTTTTCATCAGTCTGGTCAATTGAAGTCGCTGGGAGATGTTGTCAGAAAGCATCCGCGGGTGAATGTTGCGATTGGCGATCTGTACGCCGACCTGAATCAGTGGAGAGCGGCAATCTCTTTCTACAGCAAAGCCATTGCTGCTGATTCAACAAAAATTCACCTGCTGCGGAAACGAGCTGAAGCGCATGAGAAACTCAGACAGTGGGATCAGGCCGCTGACGACTGGGCGCTCGCCAGTCGAAAGCAGACAGACATTTCCTTCCAGCGGTTCAAATCGCCGGACGACGAGCCGTGGAAACTGTGGTCCTCAAAAGACGCACAAGAGCCCTTTGTCGAAATAGCGGACGGGGTTGTGGAATTCGGCAAGGAATCGCTGACGAAGGATCCATGGGGCGTCCGGATAACTCAGCGACGACTAAGATTGGAAAACGGAGCGACCTATATGCTGCGTTTCAAGGTGAAGTCTCCCGATCGTTGTCGGGTGAACGTCAAAGCGCAAAACAGCAGACTGCCCGATGAATCATGGCTCTTCAAAACGTTCCGGGCACAGACACGCTTCCGCGAATACCGCTACAAATTTGTCGCGACGGATGTGGATCCGAAGAAAAATGTCGTCGCTTTCGATTCCGGTCGAGGCCCCGGGACAATCATGCTCAAAGATGTGGTGCTCATGAAAATCGCGGACACGGGCCAGACGGACGAAGAATGATGGCGGTGTGCACGGCGTGATTGTTCGGAAGGTTAGACACGGTTTTCGCATGCGAGTATGCGTCCACAGCCCGGCTCGGAACCAATGTTGAAACTGCGACTGCGTTGACGTCGCAGTAATCGAATGCGACACGCTCTTGAACTCTCCACGTTTAGCCGTCAGGATTGACACGTCAGTAAATTCCGAACAGGGAAAGCATCGGTCTCTCGCTTGTATCGGCAAACCGATTACATGGATTATTTTCGCTGCAAGGAGAACACCATTGAGCAGTGATGGCCTTCGGATGCGGCAGAGCCTCAATCAACTCGTGGGCCTGACATTGGCGGTCGCACGTCGAGCAGCCAATATACGTGTCTTCCACTTCGGCTCAATGCGGCCAGCAGCTAAATCAGATCTCCCTTCGCTCAGGGACAAGCCGCGTGGGTCAATCGGTGACTTCGCACTTCACATTCAGTGCCCGTGGCGAATTGAGACAAACAAGAGCATACTTACCGGTGATTCCGATCTCTGGGAGCCCCTTGATCGTTCCAAAGGCCTCTCATATGACAATTGGAATGACGACACGGATGGTAATCTTCAAGATCAGTTGATCGAACAATTTATGTCACACAACGACAATCTGATCGTGAAGAATGTTGATTGTCGGCCAAACTGCACGTTCACGCTAACCTTCGCCGGTGACTACCGACTGATAGTTTTTCCATCAGGATCAACGGGCGAAGATTGGCGTTTGTTTCGCCCCGAATCGGACGAATCACATTTCGTCGTCTTTGGCGGAGCGATCGAATGTGAAGACTCGCGCGACCCGTCCCCATAGATCGCCATTCGCTATGTTCCAGAAGCATAAAATAACTGGTTGCCCTGATCGACAATGTTACCGAACGAAGCCTAACGGCTTCACGGGCAAGCGTCAGTTTGGGTAGGGTTGCAGATTGTTGCCATTTGAAATGGGTGGCGGGGGTTGGACTGAGCTTGCGAAGGAAACCCCCGGGGGTTCGCTCGCGCCTCACTCCAATCCCGACGCCCCTTTCCAGCTTCGCAACTTTCTGCGACTACACCCGTCACCCGTCACCCGTCACCCGTCACCCGTCACCCGTCACCCGTCACCCGTCGGATTCGAAGGTTGGTGGAAATATCGAGTGGTGTGGCTCATCATGGGAGCTTTGACGAACTCGTTCACTTTCCCACTGTGCATCTGGAAATACTTTAGTATGTCGAACCAACGCGTAAATCGTCGTCGTGCCCTTCAGAGTACTCTTGCGTGGGCGGGGTCCGCAATTCTCGCAAGCCGTGCAGAACGTGCAGCTGGGTTTATGGGTGCCAATGATCGGCCGCGGGTGGGAGCCATCGGGACGGGCAGTCGTTGGTGTCAACGAGCAACAGGACTCGATCGTCCGTATGGTTCTGCACCGGATTTTAGAAAGCTTGGTGACTACGTCGCCGTGTGCGACGCTGATTCGATGCGACGAGAACTGGCGGCCGGACTTGCCAAACAATGGTCGGGAGCCGAAGCCAAACAGGAAGCAGACTATCGAGCCATTCTTGACCGTGACGACATTGACATCGTCCACATTTCGACGCCGGATCACTGGCACGCGAAAATTGCCATTGAAGCAATGCGGGCTGGTAAGGACGTCTATTGTGAAAAGCCAATGACGCTGACGATTGATGAAGGCAAACAGATGTGCGAAGTGTGTCGCGACACAAAACGCATCGTGCAGATTGGAACTCAGCAGCGCAGTAACAAGAACTTCATCCGCGCGATCGCATTGATTCGCGATGGACGCATTGGAGAAGTAACAAAAGCGACCTGCAGTGTTGGCGGTGGACCGACAAGTCCCGAGCTTCCACTGGCTGATGCTCCGAGCAACCTGGATTGGAACCAATGGGTTGGCCCGGCACCGATGGCCAAGTTTCGCTACCTGGCAGGCGATAATGGCGAAACGAAAAGCTGGTCGCGAGCTCACTATGAATTCCGCTGGTGGTATGAGTATTCCGGAGGCAAGCTGACAGACTGGGGAGCTCACCATGTGGAT
>CAYZYB010000268.1:0-6648 GCA_964481505.1 uncultured Planctomycetaceae bacterium
GTCGCACACCGTATCCGGAGTTTGACTCAGCACATAGGATGACTGCCGCCAATATGTTGGAATTCTCGCGTTCCGTTACCCATTCGAACAAGTTATCGCGTCGGGAATTCCAGCTGCCTGTCTGCTGCATCAACTGTCGCCCTCAAATTCGGCATCGCCCTGGCCTTTGTTTTGTTGGCAGTGAGACTTCTGTTGCGACGGCAACAATATTTTTCTGATGATGGTCGATGATACGTAGTGCGGGTGGATGCGAAGCGGCTGGAAAAGCCTCAGTCGGAGTCCGCGTGGAAAAGCAAGGAACTGCCCGCGATGCGCCTATGAACATGCGGTTGCTGAAACGAAGCCGCTCTATTCGCTATCATGCTGGGATGAGTAATGTCACTCGAATCCTGTCGGCGATCGAAGACGGCGACGCAAACGCTGCGGATGACTTGTTGCCACTGGTTTACGATGAACTTCGAAAACTGGCGGCGGCGAAGCTTGCTAATGAGAAACCGGGCCTGACCATTCAGGCGACAGGATTGGTTCACGAAGCGTGGATGCGATTGCTGGGATCGGAGGCCGAGATTCATTGGAACGGTCGGGGGCATTTCTTTGGTGCTGCTGCGAAGGCTATGCAGCGAATTCTGGTGGAAAACGCTCGGCGGAAGAATTCGCTGAAGGCGGGCGGTGACTTTCAAAGAGTTCACCTGTCACAGGTCATTCACGAAGTTCACAGCCCGTCACATAAAGTCGACGTGCTGGAAGTCGATGAGGCCCTGACGAAACTGGAAGCAATCGAACCACGCAAAGCAGAGTTAGTGCGGCTTCGTTTCTTCGCGGGCCTGACACTGGCCGAAGCGGCTCGGGCGTTGGGCATTTCGGGATCAACAGCCGACAATGATTGGGCCTACGCCAGGGCGTGGTTGCGGGTCGAAATGGGGGAATCTGTGTGATTTCATGAATTTGCGAATTTTCTGTCCAATCACCTGGGTGTTCTCTTCCGCCGTTTCGCACTGTCTGTTGAATAGGGCGGCATGCTCACCTGAGTAGCTCGGCTGTCCCAGCCGAGAGAGGATATGTTTTCGGCTCGGAGAGCCGAGCTACTTTGCGCTGCTTGCCACATCACGATGAAACGCTGAGTGCACAGAGGAATCACGGGCCATGACTTCCGAACGACCGAACGAAGCAGCAATCTTCAACGCAGCGAGAAATATCGAATCGTTGGATGAGCGTAACGCGTTCCTCCAAAACGCTTGTGGCAACGACGACGCGCTGCGAGAACGAATCGACAAACTGCTCGCAGCCTTCACTGAAGAGTCACAGTTTCTGGAACAGCCAGCACCGGGACTTCAGCAACATAGTAGCCCGCCTCTCCGAGGCGAGGGGCTTGAGAAGACCGTAATTCCGGATGCCGCTGACAAGAACTTCGCCGCCTCACTCAACGCCGGGCTGGCTGCCACATTCGGCGAAGAATCCGCAGTCGTCGTGGGCAATACAAATCACAGCGTGCTGAAATCGATGAGCGCTTCGTTGACGGAAGTTCCACGAGTCTCGTTGCGTGAGCCAAAGGAAGCAGGCGACGAACCGATTCAGCGGCCGAGTTCTCCAGAGATTCCCAATCAGCCGAGCGATAGTCGTTATCGCCTGGACGGCGAAATCGCTCGCGGCGGAATGGGCGCCGTATTGCGAGGGCGCGATACGGACCTTGGCCGTGACCTTGCGGTAAAGGTGCTGCTGGATGTTCACAAAAATAAGCCGGAAGTTGTTCAACGGTTTATCGAAGAAGCTCAAATTGGCGGGCAACTGCAGCATCCAGGTATCGCGCCGGTTTACGAGCTGGGGCAGTTCTCCGATCAGCGCCCGTTCTTCAGCATGAAGCTGGTCAAGGGCGATACTCTGTCGAAGCTGTTGTCGGATCGAGACGACCCAACGTCGGATCGCAGCAAGCTGATCGGCATCTTCGAGCAGGTTTGCCAGACGATGGCGTACGCTCACAGTCGTGGAGTCATTCACCGCGACCTGAAGCCAGCCAACATCATGGTCGGGGCGTTTGGTGAAGTGCAGGTGATGGACTGGGGTCTGGCGAAAGTTCTTGCAGCCGGTGGGGTGGCTGACGAGAAAGCGGCTCGCAAGAAGCAGAATGGCGAGACCATGATTCAAACCATGCGGAGCGTCGGCAGCGATGGTCCCGGGACGGTTGGTTCTGTCGGCTCCGAAACGCAGATGGGCAGCGTGATGGGAACGCCCGCGTACATGCCACCCGAACAGGCACTCGGTGAGATCGACTTGCTTGATCAACGCGCCGATGTGTTTGGGCTCGGTGCGATCCTCGCGGAGATCCTGACCGGGCAGCCGCCATACGTTGCAGACGATGGTACGCAGATTTATCGCATGGCCAGCCGTGGAAAGCTCGGCGACTGCTTCACGCGACTGGATGAATGCGGGGCCGACCCCGAACTCATTTTGCTGGCGAAACAGTGCCTGGAACTGGAACCCGCCGACCGCCCGAAAGACGCAAACGCACTAGCCGAAGATGTGACCGGCTATCTGGAATCCGTTGAAACCAAACTACGAACGGCCGAAGTCGAACGCGCCGGTGAAGCCGCGCGTGTGGTTGAACAACGTAAGCGGTTTCGCGTCACAGTTGGGTTAGCTGCAGCAGCGCTTTCGATCTTGCTCGCGGGAATCGGAGCGACAGCCTGGCAGGCTCGAGAAGCCAAAAGGCAAACGCGAGTCGCCCGCGTATCCGAGCAGAAAGCTGTTGAGGCGAAGACCGCAGCCGAAGACGCCCGCGACGAAGCGTACAAGGCGCGCGAAGCTGTAGCTAAAGCAAAGCAACAGCAGGAACAGCTCGCTAAGCAGCGCAGGCGGGAACTTTATGCCGCCGACATGCAGCTCGCCGATCAGCTCTACAACGGGCAAAACGGGGAGCAGAAGCGGATTCAACAAATCCTGGCTTCGTGGATTCCCGTAGACGATCAGGAGGATCTGCGCGAGTTTTCCTGGCGGTATCAGTGGACTCGGCTTCACAACGGAGCCAGCGTCAACGTGCCGAATTGCAAAGGAGTCGCCATCACACCGGATAACAAAATGGTTGTCGCCGACAACGATGGTCTACACGAGGTGGACGACAACGGACAGAAGAGCAAGCTGATTGATTGGAATCTTAAGTATCCATGGCCATGGTTCTCACCGGATGGGCGATGGGTTGCTTCGAAGTTCGAGTCTGGAGTTGAACTGTACAACATCAAGAGTGGCAAGAAAGTCCTTTCGTTACCTCAGACCAGGGCTTCGTTTTCGGCGAACGGAGATTATTTCGCGGCTTGGAAAGGCGGTGCGAAAGTGGATTCGCAGGCTGAAGGCGAAAACAGGATTCCCGTTTGGAAACTGGAAAACGAAAACGCAATTCGGATCGAGCCACTTGTACCTAGCGACAATTCCAACTTGCTTGGAGACCTGTCCAGGCTGCCCGAATTCGCGAACGATTTCAAACTCGGCAGCGACGGGAAATCAATGCTCAGGCGCGTGGACGACAAGGTTGTTGCGTGGCTGGACGGAAACCCGGAACCTGTGTTTTGGTTTCACCGCGACACAGCCAACTGTGCATGGTCTCCCGATGAAAAGATCATCGCATCAACGTCCAGCGGTACGATTGAACTGCGGCTAAGCTCCGAAGTTGCACAGAAGCGAACGTTGGAGAAGCTGACTTTTTCGAGTCACGGAAAGCACATTCAAACGCTACGGTTCTCGCCAGATGGAAGCGTGCTGGCAACAGGCGGAAATGATGGCACGATCGACCTGTGGGATGTTTCTGCAGTGGTGACATCCCTCGAGCGAATAGACTTTTCAGAACAGAAGCGAACTGACGAAAACGCCTCGAACCTTGCTTCAATCAATACTTTGCCAAAGCCTCGTTTGATTCGCACCATCAAGGCATTCACCGACAAAATTTCAAACCTCGACACGGCCTTGAGCTTCTCTCACGATGGATCTTTGCTGGCGGCACTTGATTCAAGCGGCAACGTGAAACGCTGGGACCTGCAGAACGTTACCGGAAAGTATCAGATAGATCAGGTCACTGACGATCTTTACGGATGGCGGCCTCCGATCTTCGGAAAATTGGAGGACGAAGGCTTTCTAACGCACTTGGATCGGCTTCTCCCTGATGAAATCGTGGAAGGCAGTCCTGAGTTTGGCGAGCGCATTGTAGCCGTCTTCGATCCTGAAAAAGGTGATTGGCTCATTCGCGATGGAATGGAAACGTGGTACGACTTTTCAATACTGATGTGCGGTTCCAGGGGCAGTAAGGTTCGATTGCGGCTGGAGAGCGCAGAGGGTGAGAGGCATGAAGTCACGCTTCGTCGTGAGCGTCAAATGCTAAACCAGAGCCCCAGATCATTTTCGGTGGCGTTTGCTCCGGACGGAAACAGTGTGGTTGTGGGTGACTACACCATTGGTGCAACACGACTAAATCTGAGCAGTCGCGAGGCAATTCGCTATCCTCAATCAGGGATGTCTGCGGCATTTTCTCCTGACGGACGCCTGGTCGCGCTCGATAGTGCGTTGGGAATTTCCATTCGAGACGTTGAGACGGACAAAGAACTTTATCAATTGGATTCGCTTATTGACTCGGGTTGGAATCCAAACACCTTCGGTGGAAACCTGGCATTTTCGCCTGACGGAAAATATCTCGCACACGTCTCAGGCTATCGTTACAACAACCAACGATCTGACCTCAATGTCTGGCGCACCAGCGACTTCAAGAAGGTGAGCGACGCGCCACTGCGCCAAAAAGACATCGCCATGGCGGCATTAGCCTTCTCGCCTGACAGCTCCCGGTTGTTTGTCGGAGACTACGCGGGAGTCGTGGAAGTCTGGAATACCTCCGACTGGACTGTTGAGGCGTCAATCGAAACCGCTGCTGATAAGATCAGCAGCCTTGTGATCTCGTCCGACGGGAAACGGCTCGTCACCGGTTCCTATCAAGACTTCATTGTCGGAGGTTCGGTAGGCGTCTGGGACGTGCAATCCAAAGAAGCGATCCATGTTCTCGGGTCTTCATCGTCACCAGTAAGTCACCTGGCTCTTTCCCCTGACGACCGTACGTTGGCCGTAGGCAGAATGGACCACAACGTCGTTTTATGGGACATCGAAACCGGCAAGCCACTTCAGACAATCCAGGCTCATTCCGATTCGATTTTCGGGGTCGCGTTTTCGCACGATGGAAATCGACTGGCCACTTTGAGTACCGACGGTGTGCTTCATGTTTGGGATGCAGCAACGTGCCCGGAAATTGAAAACGATCCAAAGACAGTTGATTTGCTATTCGCTATAGGCAGCACGCGTTGGCGACAGCAACGTTTTCTAGAAGGTGAGAAAACAACTGCTCTTGCTTTGAAGCTGAATCGAAAAAGTGGCCACCTCAGCGAAAATGAAGTTGCAGACAGTGCCAGATACGTACGGCGAATGATGAAGACTCTGGGATATTGGCCACTTCTCAAAGAAGAAACAGGAAACTGGCCCAGCTTCACAAAGCAACCTCCCAAGACGTTTGCCACCAAGCTTGGTGAGCATGTCAACTTGAGCGCGGAAGTTACCGAAGGAGATTGGTCGTATCAATGGTCTCACAACGGCGACCCCATTGATGGTGCGAATTCTCCTTCGCTTGAGTTGGAGAACGTTTCCAAGGCTGAACTTGGCATCTACCGTCTCGAAGTTTTGGGGGAAGATCTCAAACCGTTGTACCAAAAGAAATGCTTCGCGACGATCTTCCTGGTGAATGAACGCGAGAAGGTGATGAAAGGACATCTCTTGCGGGAGGTGTTCCTGGATCTCAGATTTGGGACGCTGAAAAGCCTTGAAGCCAACAGTCGGTTTCTGAATAACCAGTCAGACTTCATCGGGGTCATTGATTGCTGGGAGACTCCCACGAACTTCTCTCATTTCTATGGACAGCGCGTTTCAGGTTTCGTGGTTCCACCGAAGACGGGCGACTATGTGTTCTACCTGGCCTCCGACGACGAAAGCGAACTCTTCCTCAGCAGTGACGAATCAGAGGAAAACTACCAACGAATCGCCCGCGTCAAACAGGAAATGAAAGAAGACGCAACGGCCGTTGGATATATGCAGCCGCGAGCCTGGGGCGATCATCCCAATTCTGTCTCGGCACCCATTCACTTGGAAGCCGGCAAACGTTACGCCATCAAGGGAATCATGGCGGAGGGTAACTTTGGCGATCACTTCGCCGTCACGTGGCAGATGCCCGGTGACCCACCACCAAAACCAGGCGACCCACCGATTCCAGGTGAGTACCTGGAATTTGAAGTAAAGTAACTCGCCTCTCCGAGGCGAGAGCCATGGCGATTCACGGCTCGGAGAGCCGTGCTACTTTCCAGACCGCTCGCTGGCTGACACCGGCCGGGCCTGCGCGTAGGCCCGGTTGTGGGTCGAGATGGCCGAGTCTGTATGATTTCATGAAATTCGTGAATTCTTCGCTCGGTGCCTGGGTGTTTTTTGCGGCGATGTCGCACTGTCTTTCGGACGCCGTGGTGTGCGCGTCTCAGTAGCTCGGCTGTCCCAGCCGAGAGAGGAGAAGTGAGTTGCGTGTTTCACGGCTCGGAGAGCCGAGCTACTTTGCGCTGCTTGCCACACCACGATGAAACGCTG
>CAYZYB010000269.1:0-6647 GCA_964481505.1 uncultured Planctomycetaceae bacterium
ATGTCCAGGTCTGTGAGCCTTGAACGCAATCGACGTAGAAAATCGATTGAGGTGACGCCCGATTCGTGAACCTCAAGCATCACTGATTGCTCAGGATAATTTTCCCTGAGTGCTTCAAGAGACTCGAACAGCTCCTCCGTATTCAGCTCCGCAGGATGCGTATTCAGGTAGAATTGCATTTCAGCCCCCAACTGAGTGCTGGCCTTCATGCCTTCCAGCCGACATACACGACTCAATGCCGCCTCACTGGTTCTTTGAGCCGCAATCTTGAACATCTTGTCGGGTGTTTCGAGTCCGATGAATTTACTGCGAGACAAAAGCTCGTAGCCAATGCGTTGCTGGCTATCCAATCGAACGATCGGTTGGAAGAACGGTTGCACACCCGGGCGATTCATCAAGGTATTGAACTGAACCTGAGCGATCGCTTCGCCAACAGAATCTGAAGTCAACGTTTCCGTCTGTGACGACTCGGATTCTCTCTGAACAGTAAACATCACGTTGCCGAAGTGCAAAATGTCACCGTTTTTGAGAGGCTCTACCGTATGCAGACGCTTGCCATTCAACAGACTGCCATTGGTGCTGTCGCAGTCTCGGATCAACAACTGCTCTCCGGCAATCAGAATTTCTGCGTGCCTTCCTGAAACAGTCGCATTGGCAATACAGACGGAGTTTTCCGAATGGCGACCAATCGTGAATGGCTGCGAAGCCACCGTCATTCGGACTGGTTCGCTGTTTTCGTGGATATACCCGTAAACAACCCACGCCGCTTCCGTGAGTGGCTCTGGCGATTCAGTTGGCGTTTCGACAGCCGACATCTCAGAGCTGAAAGCAGTGTCGAGTCTCGACAACATGGATTTTGTAAAGTCTGTCATAGTTCTGACGTCCAAATGGGACTTTGGTAAAAGGGATTTCTCTTCAGATCAAGAAACAGTGTGCGTTTGGAATCGATTACGAATCAGTCGCAAGGGTGATCAACTTTGGGTCATTTGCGTCGCGAAGAACAATTGGTTTCGGGGTTTCATTTCCTCCGCTGCGGAACTCAGTCTTCCACGAATTTGCAGAGGATTTTTTTGCCTCATAGAGACAGTTGTCGGCAGCGACAAAAAGATCTTCCGGTAACGCACATTCGAAGTCAGTATGTTGAACGGCCGCTCCCACACTTGCAGCAACGCGTATGATGTCGTCACCGACGGGAATCTCGATCTCAGCAAGACTGTCCAGCAATCGCTTAACCGGAATCACTATCTCCTCGGGGGAAACTCCAAGACACAGTGCAACAAACTCGTCTCCACCAAAACGGGCCACCACATCGTAAGACCGCATCGAAAGCTCAAGCTGCCGTCCCACCTGCGAAAGCACCTGATCCCCGATGACATGCCCATAGGTATCATTGATGGATTTGAATTCGTCGAGATCGACAATGACGATGCCGATCGAATTAAATGTCCGCTGCGATCGATTCCACTCTTCGCGAAGTCGTCTTTCGAACGAAAGCCGATTCATCAGGCCAGTTAGCGGATCTGACATGGCGGCAGTGAACACCGACTCAAGTCGCCTCCAATTGAGGAATAGGTCTCCATCTACAGACAGGCCGAAGAGCTTTCCGTCTTCGCAGATTGCCGAACATTCGAGTTCGCCGTTTTCGAATTTTGGCCCAACCGCCTCGGACCTGCCAAATTCCATACTCAGCATGCTGCCAACAGGCATGGCAAGCCAGCGAGTGCGTTCGAATGCATTTGAAGACAGAATTCGTCGGGCAATCTCGCGTGACGGCACGACCCCAATGATTCGCTCGTCGTCGTCTGATACGAGAATATATTGGTGATCAAGACACGGCGGCAAATTGCTCAATAGCGTCTCTCGATGCACCGTTAATGGTGCATCAACAGCGCCGTGGACCATGCTCTGCAGCATGACATCTTCTGTTGAGATTTGTGATTCTGTAGCCATCGGGAAAATTTGCACGGCGTTGTGAAGGCCGTTGTTTGCTAGTTTGTGGATCAAGCAACCGTTGGCAATTACGGAGAATTTGCCAATTCTGCTGCGTCACATGCAGGCTAGCTCGCCATTCACCAAATGTTGCGAATAATCCACAGGTCTCAGTACGGGGGCCCGCCGGTGGTATTGGCCGTTCCGATTTGGGTGACTGTGTCGAAAGTGCGGTCCAGCAGCTAAAGACCCAGCCTGGAGAATACGTCCGATGCGTGCCTCAGCCATCCCAGCTGATTTCCGCGGAAACCGACTGCTGGCAACAATGCTTCGCTCGACCGCGGCACCATACAGTTCGAACAATTCGTAAGAACCGCGCGTGTACAGGCTCACAGATTGCCGTACAGGGCGCTAACAGAAGAAACTCGTTTGAATGGCTCTAACGCCGCCGCCGCTTAAAACGAATTCCGCAACCCCGCGCGCCAGCCGCTGTTCGCTCCGGAAGCTTGCCCTGTAACGCCGCGTCAACCGCCAGTGCGACGTAATTCACTTTCACGCTCTCAGCTTTTGTGCTGTCGTCCATGGCACCTCGGTAAACGATTTTTCGTTCGCGATTCAATACGTAAAATTCCGGGGTGTAAATCGCATCGAAGGCTCTCGCCAGGTCCTGGGATTCATCCTTGATGTATGCGAAGTTGAATTGTTTCTCTTCCGCTCGCTGCTTCATGGCTGGCAGGTCATCGACGTCCACGGCGTTTGAATTAACCGCCACCACACAGACTTTGGCTTTTGCGTCTGTGTACTTCTTCTGCAAAGCAATGAGTCGATCTTCATAGTCGATGGAGTACGGACAGGTATTACACGTAAAGCAGACAACGACGGCATCCATATCGCCAAGGTCTCTCGAAGAATGCATCTTTCCATCTGTGCCTGGCAACTGCTTCCATTCCGGAGCAACGTCACCGATCTTCGGTGCATCTGCAAAGCAAAAGCTCGTCATGACAACGAACAGCAGAAGGGGAATCGCGCGCGAAAGGTACGATAATTTCATTGAGACGCTCGTTCGATGACTCAGTGTTCCGAAAAGCAAACTGTCGGCAAAATTCTAATCGCTTCGTCAGTGCAACGGAACTGAACCGGCCACACAGGATTCCCAACCACTGGTGGCACTCAACCGATTCGCATGGAATCCGCCTTGCCGATCGCGGCATCCAGTCGGCTCAAGCACTCTTCCTGCCCCAGCAATTCTAACGTGGGAAACAGGTCCGCTCCCTTAGTTCGTCCGGTGACGGACAATCGCAATGCTGGCGCGATCTGGCCGAATTTCAACTCTTTCGCGGCGACAAACCCTTCCACTACAGAATGCAGAGCGTCCGACGTGAAGTCGTCCTGCTGCGCAAAGATGGAACGAATTTCACGCAGCAGATCGATTGCATTCTCTGGCTTGACGACACGTTTTTGAAACTGTTTCTCGTCGTACTCCATCGACGACGCGTCAAGAAAGAACTCACGCATCGTGAGGATATCACCGAACACACGCAACCGATCATCAACCAGATTCACGACCTGCTGTACTCGAGTCACCATTTCATTATCCGGCGACTCAGGCAACAGTTTTGCTTTCAGCAGAGTCCGGACACAACCTGCCACTTTGTCTTCGATCGGGAGTTCGCCCATCCAGTGTGTCTGGAAGCTCATGAGTTTGTCCGGATCAAGCCCGGCAGACGCTTTGACAACTCGATTCAATGAGAAATTTTCCAGCACCGTTTGCAGGGACATGTTCTCTGTTTCGTCATCGAGCGACCATCCCAGCCGAGCAAGTGCATTCAGAACCCCAGCCGGCAAAAAACCGACTTCGCGATAATAGGCGACCATGACAGGCGAAAGGGCATCATCTATCGGGTTGATGCCAAGGTGGCCAAGAATTTCGTCTCCCATCTGAAACAGCTTTTGGAACACGGGACTCTTGCGATACTTTGCGATATCTCGCTTGCTGAGTTTTTTCTTTCCGGACGGAGCTGCCACAAATGGAATGTGGGCAAATGTCGGCAACGTGTTACCGAGAGCTTCGTGCAACAACACCTGAACGGGAGTGTTGGACAGATGCTCTTCTGCACGGATCACGTGGGAAATCTGAAGCTCACCGTCATCCACAGCGGTCGCAAAGTTGTAAAGTGGCGACCCATCGCCGCGCGCGACCACCGGGTCGACCATCAGGCTGCAATCCCACTCAACATGTCCACGAACTTCGTCTTCGATTGATACTTTTCGGTCGCGCGGGATCAGAAACCGAACGACGTGTGCTTCACCTGCGGCAAGCTTTGCGGCAACTTCATCCGCCGAGAGCCCGACAGAAATGCGGCTACTGATGTAATTTCGTTTTTCCTTCTCACAGGCTTCTCGCTGAGCTTTCGTTTCTTCGGTCGGCTCGAAGTCGCGATACACCGCACCCTTCGCGAGCAGTTTCTCCAAAGCGGCGTCGTGCAGAGAACGTCGCTCTGATTGAAAATACGGACCATAGTCACCACCGACTTCCGGGCCTTCGTCCCAATCCAGACCAAGCCACCGGAAGGCATCCAAAATCGGCCCCAGCGCTTCATCCCTGTTGCGCTGCTGGTCGGTGTCGTCGATTCTTAGAATAAACTGCCCACCATTCTTTTTGGCCCATAGCCAGTTGAAGAGCGCCGTCCGCATACCACCAATGTGCATGTATCCGGTTGGGCTGGGAGCGAATCTTGTTCTTACAGTCATGTGTTTTTCAAATTGCGCAAGATTAAGTAAGCAAGTGCTTCAGAAAGCCGCCTGCATTTTGACGCCAATTCACAACGCAGACGTTTGTCCTGGTGTGATGATGCGGCAAAAACGAGAGCGCTGCAGAACAGACGTTGCCGTGGGCGAGAACGTCAGTAGCTGACGGAGAGGTGTTGTAGCAGAATACAGCGCTATGACATCTTCATCGACTGGGTCAAAGCAAGACGTTCCTGGAATTCGAGAGCGAACGCTTCGTCTTCCTGGAGGCAACGATTATTCATCGCCAAAATCTTCCGAATACGCCCGACGGTCTGCTTGGCAGGACTTGTCAGTCGCAGCACCAATTCGTCCGGCCCAAAGACCTCCAGATCTCGAATGGTGTGGATTCCAAGAAAGGCGAATGCTTCCTGAGCGTCCATGTCGCTTTGAAAGACCACAGCCAGCGGCGCGTCCGTTGGGATTCGTGACCGGCCCATCTTTTTGCCAGCTTTTTTGTTGCGAACCCCGGATGCCAAAGTAGCTCGACGCACGCCCTTCTTTTTTACAGGTCGAGATGCACCTTTGGGAGCCTTTTTGGCTGGTGTTTTCTTG
The DNA here is from genome assembly GCA_964481505.1 of uncultured Planctomycetaceae bacterium. Lineage (GTDB taxonomy): Bacteria > Planctomycetota > Planctomycetia > Planctomycetales > Planctomycetaceae > Fuerstiella. Next base: position 5,272 of record CAYZYB010000269.1, read on the forward strand.
GTTGATTTCGAAGCAGCAGCGGTTTTGCCAGCTTTAGCGGTCTTCTTAGCCGCTTTTTTGCCCGTCTTTTTCGCTGCGGCTTTCTTCACTGTTTTGGCCGTCTGCGCCGACTTCTTCTTGGCATTGACCGATTTTTTCTTCGCGACGGCTTTCTTCTTAGCCATGGGAGCAACCTTCAAGCGTGCGGTGTCGTTTGGGAGGGCATTCGATTCAGGCAGGAACACCAGCAATTACAAAGGTCAGCTTAGCCAAATGGTTGGTGCTCTTCCACGATCCATGGAACATCATCCGGAAGTCGAAGCAATTGTTTTCGGAATGAATCGATTGATATGGCAGAATGTGTAATTAAACGAACGCTGGGGCTAAAAGGAGCCCGCTATTCCGTCGCGACTGCGGGATAAACAGCGGCGTCGAATTCTGGAAAGCGTGAATCCTGCTTTCGGCCCGCTTTTACAGATTCATGAGCCCTGCGTGATGCTGAAAGAAGCCCGAAAGCTTCTCATTTTCGTCATCACTGGCAAGCCCGGTGGCATTGGCAAGCAGCGATGCGGAAACGGACCAGCGGCCGCTGAGCTCCAGCATCTGCCCCGCTGTGCTGTATTGCAGCATGGTATGAGTCGGGGCAGCGTCGAGATTCTCATTGAGGAAATCACCATCCCGAAGCGTCAGCCCACAATCCTTCTCAAACGGCCACGTGATCTGAAGCGTTCGAAGTTTTGATGCCAGCCACAGACAGTCCACTCGGCCCAGCGAACGAGGACCGGCGACCGCTCTCTCAAGACGGCGGGTGTCCTCCAAACTTCCCAGTTGAGCTAACTCTGCAGCTGCACAGTAGCAAACGCACTGCTCAATTTCTGTAAAATCACTGTCGCCCGTTTCCAGCTTTCTCCACGTTTGCAGCAGGCATTCCAGCTGAACCTGCAACGCGCTTCCGGCCATGAGCGGCAACCGATCCAGAAATCCACCTTGTGGCGCACTCGGAGTCTCATCCTGCAAATCAGCGAACAAAGCTTCGACAGTTGTCACGAATGCCGCGCGAAACGCCAGGTACATGGTGTCGCCGGCGATTTGAGTCTGTTTTTGCTGATGGAGCATATCGAAAAATACTAATTCGAATGTTATCACAATGTGACGAAACCCAACCGGAATTCGCCGTACGTCTTCTGACCAGGCACTGTTGTAGCTGGTCCGGCAATCCTTTGCACACGATCAACGCCAGAAACCTCTGAGTTGAAGTGTTGCCATTCCGCAACACGCCGCACCAACGCTTCTGCTGACGTGGCCTGCAAAACTTCAGCACTGTGCCTCCGGCAATTCTCTGCCCCGATTGGTGGGGCCAATCGCAGCGATTACGAAAGGCAGACGCGCTGCAACCC
>CAYZYB010000270.1:0-6636 GCA_964481505.1 uncultured Planctomycetaceae bacterium
GGCTCGGCAGGAACTTCGCCGGATCAATCCTGCAAGTGTTCGTCATCTGCCGGGCATGTAAGAATTCCTGAACTCTCTTCCGTCCGCATCGCAACAGGCGGCACCACTACAACCGTCAGCTCCGCGCGAGTCTGAGGCGAATGCCGGGCCTCACGTGAAGTCGGTCGGCTTCCGACGGCTGCTGCCGTTTGGTTCGTGAGGACTTTCTCTATGAACGGTCTTCGCCCGGTGATTTCGATTTTTGTCATGGCAATGCTGCTGCCGATGGCTGGCTGCGGCTACGCTTTTGGTCCGACGAATCGCCCCGACGTACGAACGATTCATGTGCCTGTTTTTCAGACGAGCTCATTTCGACGCAATCTCGACTATCTGTTGACTGAAGCCGTTCAGCGGGAAATAAAGACGCGGTCGGGCTATCGTCTGGCAGATGCCGCGACGGCCGACACGATTCTGGAAGGCCGTATCGTCGACATTCGAAAGAACCCCCTTAGCGAAACGCGTTTCGATGATCCTCGAGAAGTCCAGTTGATGGTGGGCGTAGAGGTATCATGGGTGGATCGTCGAAATGGACGTATTTTGCAGCAGCAGACGTTTCCAGTGAGTCAGCAATTGGCGCAGCATTCGTCCCAGGTCAGTTTTGCACCGGAAGTCGGTCAGTCACTGGCGACGGCTCAGCAGGAAACGGTCCAGCGTTTGGCGGCTCAAATCGTCGATCTAACGGAAATTCCCTGGTAGCCCGGCAATGGGCTTTGCGGGGTGCGCTCACGAATGATTTTAAGTCTGCATCACGTGGGAGTCCGTGTCATTCAGGAGGAGCTTTCGCGACTGAAGGATCTACTGTCTCAGGCATTTCTAGAAATGGGCCTTCCTGGACTCGGGTCACTCCGGGTGACGACATCCGGCCGCTCAAACTACATTCCGGAGTTCATTAGCGCACCCGCCTTTGCGGTAGCTCCGGCGTTTTGCTTCCGTTCACGACGCATAGCCGATAGGCTACGACGATACTCCTACGACTCCTCCTCCTGTTACCAACGGCATGCCGAAGCAGTACAACGAAGACGACCAGCGAATGATTCGACTTCAGGAAGCAGATCCTGATGCGTTCGATGAAATCGTGGCTGCCTGGCAGAGCCCGCTTTACGGATTCTTCTTTCGTCGTGTCCGTGATGTGCAGCGGTCGGAAGACCTCGTTCAGGAAACACTTTTGCGGCTGTATCGCAAGTGCTGGAACTACATTCCCACCGGATGTTTCAAAGGCTGGCTGTTTCGAATCGCTCACAATCTGCTGATCGACAGCGTGCGAAAACGTTCTGGTGATGCTTTGTTGCGACCTGTCACCGTCGCGTCATCAGGTGATGGGGAAGTGACGGATTTGCTGAATCTGTTGCCGGACGACGTTGCTTCTGCAGAAAGCAGAGTCGATCAGAAGGAAGTCAACGAAATCGTGGCAGAACTGCTGGATGACCTGCCGGATGAGCAGCAGCAGACGTTCATGATGCATCATTTCGACTCATTGACACTATCAGAAGTGGCCGACGCGATGCACACAACTTTACCCACCGCCAAGAGCCGGTTGCGGCTGGCGAAAGAGAAACTTCGTTACCAGTTGTCCTGCCGTGGACTGGGCCAGCCCGAAGAAGAAAATGTTTCCTAAATGAATTGATCCGCTTCTGCCGAGTCACCGTTCGCTGAGAATCCGGTGGTGATGGCCGGCAGGAAATCGTCCTTCAAGAGTTCCAATAACTGAATTCGCGTATCTATCACGAGTCCCAACTATGCCTCATTTCAGCCGTCTCACAGACATCGTGACCTGTAGTCTGACCGAAATTCTGGAAGCTTCCGATGATCCTCACGCTACGCTGAAGGAGGTGCTTGATGAAATGGAGGAAGGGCTTTCAAGTGCTCGCCGCGTGGCAAAGGCTTCCGCGGCCAACCGGGACCGCATGCAGAAAGAGATCGATCAGCATGCCGTTCAAATGCATCAATGGATGGAAACGGCTCGCAAAGCTCTGGAAGGTGGCGACGAATCGGCGGCTCGCGAAGCTCTGACGCGAAAGGTGGAAATCGAAGACCTCATTGATGGTCTAAAGCCGGAACTCGACGCAGCCGATTCGACTCATCGCGACATGCTGCGAGTGCAGAAAGCGCTCGAGGCACGGTATTCAGAAGCCAGCCGTCGGATGGCGGAACTCACGGGCGAACCAACAGAGATTCGACTGGAATCCGAGACCGCTGTCCACGCGATCACGCAGTCGCAACAGGAAAAGAGTCACGAAGTAGAAGCGGAGCTGGAAGCGCTGCGGAAGCAGATGGAAGGGTAGCTTCAGAGACTGAGGGGCTGCCGATTTTTCGCCTTTGGGTTGTTGCGTATACAGGCGGTCGTCCCGTTGGGCCTGTTGTGGCAGAGCGAGACTGTTCCTGTTCGGAGCTTCCGTGTGCTGCAATGTCGACATCGCTTCGTTCGTGAAAGCGCTGACAGCTTCTGATACTACCGTCAGAAAGTGCTGGCGGTGGCGATTGTTGGTCGATTGCACAATCGCCATCACGGCTTTGGGCATCGTTCACCTGAAGTGAACGATGCGTTTTCTGCGCTACGACTGATTGTCTTCGTCACCAACGATTTCGACGTTGCCAAATGTACCCCAGCCATCAGCATAGCCGCCGAGTGGTCGCGCGAGTTCGTCGAGTTCTGCCTGAGCGGCCATGATGGCGTCGTATTCCAGCAGCATTGTCTTGCGACAGCTGCACGTCCATGGCTCAGTGATTTCGTCTTCTACTTCGTCGTCTTCTGAACCATCATCAAAGTTAACGTCGATGTCATAGCCGAGTTTTTCGGCGGCGTTCGCGATTTTATCGGCGTCTTCTTCTGTGGCAGTTGCCACATGGAATTCGACATCCATTGGTTGTGTCATGTCGTTGCCGTCATCTGCGATCATTCGCAGAACTTCGCCGTCCAGGTCGTCGGGGAATTGCTGTACCATGTTTCTGTGTTCCTGTGTTTTGAGATTTCGACGAGAAGCATACTGCTGATTGAACGGAATGCCAGGAGGATTGTGTTGTACTTCAGTCAAATTCGCGGACTCAAAGATGTCGGCAGCTGTGTGTGCAGATGCCTGACAGGGCTACGGTTGATTTTTGGGGAGATGTGAATGTCTGAAAAGACTGTTAAGACTGTTGGTTATCAAACCTGGCGGGACCTGCTGTTTGTTCACTGGAGAACGGACCCTGATCGAATGCAGTCGTTGTTGCCCCGGGGGCTGAAGATAGAGACCTTTGACGGCAGTGCCTGGCTGGCCGTTGTGCCGTTTTCGATGGAACGAGTGCGTCCCTGGTGGTCGCCGCCAGTGCCAGGGATTTCATGGTTTTTGGAAACCAACGTGCGCACATACGTGCGCCATGAAAACGGTCAGACCGGCGTTTGGTTCTTCAACCTCGATGCCAACCAGCGACTTGCAGTCGCGGTTGCTCGCAGGTTCTGGCACCTGAACTATCAATTCGCGAAGATGCGTCTTGATCGAGCGGGAAGCGTTGTGTTCTACTCTGGAACCCGGCCGGAAGCTCCGGCAACGTCCTACGAATTCGTCGCGGAGATCGACGAATCTCAAGCTGCTGCTACGGCGACAGCGGGTTCGTTAGAGCACTTCCTGCTCGAACGATATCACCTGTTCGCTCAACGGCCGGACGGGCGATTTTTGTGTGGTCAGGTTCATCATGAACCATACAGATGGCAGCCGGCAGAGCTACAGCCGTTTTCACAAACGCTCACCGACGCCATGGGCTATCCGATGCCGAAAGATGTGTCACCGGATCATGTGGCGTGGTCACCGGGCGTCGATGTCAGTGTTTCGCCATTGGCATTGATTGATTAACGGCTTTCGGAAGTTGATCACAGTTCGTTGACGATGAAGTTGCGAATCTGTTGTTCGGTATCGGCAGACAGCTTGCCATAGAATCGTAGTTGCAGTTCACCGTTTTGGTCGTGGCGTCCACAAATTTTGACCTGACCTTCCATGAATTTTGTGCGTCGAAGTAATTCCAGCAGACGACGTTGCTGTGGTGTGGTGACGCCCTTGTGCCTTCGCACGCCGGTTTCGTCCATCACGATTTCGAACGCCCAATTGGGGCGGATGAACGTCCACAGCATATAGCCGATCGCCAACGGTATCGCAAAACGCAGCAGAATGAAAAGAATGCGTACCATCAGTTTCGCCTACCCGTATCAGTTAGGATTGCCCATGACGCACTTATGCTGAAAGACTATGACAGGAATTTTTCCAAAGCGTCCAGCCCTGCCGTGATTTTTTCCATGCTCGTCGCGAACGACAATCGCACATAGCCGGGTGCTCCAAATGCGTCGCCGGTGACCAAAGCGACATGAGCCTGTTCCAGCAGCGCCGTGCAGAAGTCACTGCTGTTATTGACGGTGACGCCGCCCGGCAGCTCTTTGCCGAAATGACTGCTGACGTTGAAGAACGCATAGAATGCTCCGCCGGGATCAGCAAACGTAAGTCCTGGCATAGCTCGCAGGCGTCCCAGCACGTAGTCACGACGTTCCTGAAACGCGACCATCATTTCTGACAGACATTCCTGCGGGCCATTTAATGCTTCGATCGCCGCGTACTGGCTGATGCTGCACGGATTAGACGTCTGCTGGCTCTGCAGCTTTGCAATTGCCTTGCTGACGTTTTCCGGTGCCAGCGTCCAGCCGATGCGCCAACCGGTCATTGCGTACGCTTTGCTGACACCGTTGACAATGATGGTGCGTTCTCTCACATCGTCGCCGAACGACGCGAACGTCTTGAACGTGTAGCCGTCGTAAATCAGCTTGTCATAAATTTCGTCCGACAGAACTGTTACGTCCTTCTCAACGGCAACGCGCGCCAGTGCTTCCAATGCTGCGACCGGGTACACGGCGCCTGTGGGGTTGCTGGGGCTGTTCAGCATCATGAGTTTCGTTTTGTCCGTGATCGCACCACGGAACTGATCGGCTGTCATGCAGAAGCCACTCTCTTCTGTCGTTTCGACCAGCACAGGCACAGCGCCGACCAATTCGACCAGTGCGCTGTAGCTCACCCAAAACGGCGTTGGAATAATGACTTCGTCGCCGGGGTTGCAGCAGGCTGCCAAAATGTTGTGAATCGCGTGCTTCGCGCCGTTGCTGACGGTGACTTCTGTCGGCTTGTAGCTGACGCCGTAGTCTCGTGCGAAGGCGTCACAGATCGCCTGTTTCAATGCCGGAATTCCGACGGCAGGCGTGTAGTGAGTGTGCCCGGCATCCATTGCGGTTTTGGCGGCATCACAGATATGAGCGGGCGTGGTGAAATCCGGTTCGCCCAGAGTGAATTCCATAACGTTGACACCCTCATCACGCAGCGCTTTGGCTTTGGCCGCAGCGGCAATCGTGGCGGACGGGGCAAGTTGATTGACGAGGTCAGAAGTCTGCATGGTGAGGCTTAGTTGTTCGTGATCGAAATTAAAGTCTGCGGATCTTCGACTGCGGGGCCGATGATTTCACATTCGCGCAGCGATTCTGCGGTGGAGTTTGGCTCGGGTCAACCAACGACAACCGGCACGCTAAAAGTTGGTGGAAGCTCTCAGGATTGGTGACGCCGCAGTGAGCTTTATCTGAAGACAGGTGATGTCCAGTGGGGAGGCATTGATCGGATTTTCATTGGTTAAACGGCCTCTCGGCTGCTGTTGCCTCAATTTTTATTGCCGAACTACAATTCCTCGATGCAGGCGTGGATGATCCGCTGCGAAGTTTCCGTCTGCCGGGACTTTTTCTTCGTTTTCCATGGATGGAATCGTGACTGATATTCGACTGAACCGACCGCTTCAACACATGAGTTCCGGGTTTATTGGTACTTTAGGCTGCTGGGTTGGCGGGCTGAGTTTGGCTGCCTTTTCTGTGGCGTTTTCTGTGAACGGCGGGGGCCTCACAAAAGTCATCGGTGTCACCGTTCTTCTTGTTGGGGCTGCCTTCTGTGGCCTGGCAAGAACGGCCTCGGCCCGGTGGAAGCTTCGCCTGACCGCAGTGTTGATTTCGCTGTGCCTGGCGATCTTGCTGGCTGAAGTCGTGTTGAGATGCGTGACGCACTATCCCGTCAACACGACCTCCAACATGATTCCGCATTCCGAATTGGGGTATGTGCTCGACCCGCAGCTAAGTGACGTCGATGCAAATGGCTTCCGCAATGCCGAGATACTGACGCAAGCCGACATCGTGGCGATCGGTGACTCGCACACTCAGGGATTCAATGCGTTGGCGCAGGAATCCTGGCCACACCTTCTGGGACAGCAGGTCAATCAAACGGTCTACAACATGGGAGTTGGCGGTTACGGTCCGTTGCAATACGACGTTCTGGTCACTGAGGCATTGAAGCTGAATCCGAAACAGGTCGTCATTGGGCTTTATCTGGGCAACGATCTTGGTGATGTGGCACGTGGAATTCGACAGCGAAATTCACAGCTGGAAATCGACAACAGCTTCCGTCGAAGTGTCACATGCAAGACTGCGACGGGATGCGTTTTGAGTCAAATCGTTAAGCGATCGGAACTGGGGCGTCCTCACGGTTTCATGATTGCGCATCCGACGAATCCCACGTTCGTTGCGGATAGTCGAGTTCAGTTTCTTTG
>CAYZYB010000271.1:0-6629 GCA_964481505.1 uncultured Planctomycetaceae bacterium
TTTGTATGCTTTGGAGTTTCGACTGCGTTCGCCATTCTTCGAGCGAACTGAATTACGTCGTCCCAGGGCAAAGACACACTCACGGACTCGGCAGATCCAGTGGGAGACGAAATGGTTGCTTCGCCCGAGGGCACAATGTCTTGCTCCGATTGCAGACGAGTTGGCGTTTGACGGTCCTTCAGACCAGCGACCATCCAATCGTGAATACGGAACGGGGCAACAACGGTCAGCGCAGCGGTGAGCAGAACCGTGACACAAACAAGGGAGCACGCTCGAATCGGCTGACGACGTCCAACGATTGCTGCCAAAGACAGTCCGGCAATCGCAATCAGCGACACCTGCAGCCCACACCAATACGTGGCATCAATGAGGTCGCTCATTTTTGCTCCTCCAACACCTGTTCGAGAAGTGCGCGTTCGGCTGCTGTCAGCTTCTTCCGCCCACTGAACAACTGCGCCAGCATCTTTTCTCGAGAGCCCGCGAACACCCGATTCAGCAGGTCACCCAGAAACGAATGCGACACGTCTTTGAACGATCGCAGCGGCTTGTAAATGAACGGACGAGCGTCATTGGTCGCTGCAAGGTATCCCTTGTCGACCAAGATTCTCACCAGGTTGGCGATCGTTACATAAGCTCGATCAATGCCGTCTTCAGCAAGCTTTTCTCTTGCTTCCGCTGCGGTCAATGCGCCTTCTTTCCAAAAGACATGCATGACTTCCAGTTCTCGTTCCGTGAGCTCCCTGGCTGTCGGCCGACTCATAAACGTCTCCTTGACTTCAGGAACTTAAACTTTGGTTGTCCAAATTTGGTTAATGGAAATTATCGTCTACGCCATGTTTGTACAACAGCAGTTTCTAAGAAATCCATGTCCTGATGAGTCGCACCGTCTCGCCTTTTCCAACGAGCGCCAAATTCTCTCAGGTATTGAACTACGAAAGTCACAAGTACAGCTGATGCATACCAGCCGTCTAACCTTTCGGCTAAGCTCCACACCACAAATCGAACCTTTTCGACTGGCATGCTTGTGGACGAAATTCGCAGGAACGTCCGTCTGTGCGGAACCTGAACGGAATGCCTGCCGCTGCCGACAACCCAACGGATCTGGAACTGGTCGACGCCATCAACAGCGGTGATCAGCAGGCGTTCGCGACGTTGTATCATCGCTACAAAGACTGGGTGACGACCCTCGCATTTCGATTCACCGGCAATCACGAGGACGCCCTTGATGTGCTGCAGGAAACGTTCGCCTATTTGGTGCGAAAGTTTCCGGGCTTCGAACTCACCGCACAGATGACGACATTCCTGTACCCCGCAGTTCGCAACCTTTCGATCGCCGCGCGTAAAAAACGAGTGCGATCAACCAGCAGTGACGAAAACCTCGATCTGTTTCCGCAGGCCGAAGAAGAAGACACAACGGCACGCGACGACTTCTCGACTATGCTGAGCTCACTATCGGATGCTCACCGCGAAATCCTGCTGATGCGGTTCGTCGACGACATGACGCAACCTGAAATCGCAGCAGCGCTGAAACTACCGCTCGGCACTGTGAAATCGAGGCTGCACCATGCCGTGCAATCGGTCAAGAACTCACCCGCAGTAGCCACGATGCTGGCACGAGAATAATCGTCAGCCCAATCTCCACACAAGTACGGGAGCAACACAGTTGCTTAATCCAGGGACACCCCTCCGAGTCCTCCTGGCTGCAAATCGTTTGCCGAGCGACTCGGAAAATCGCTAACTTTGAACAACGATGTTGCACAAGAAGTAAAAGGCACGGCGTCACCGCGTGGCTTTGCTGCTGCTGCCGACGGAAAACAGACAGCGACAACGGTGTAGCCGTGCAGTGAACGCGGGAGGGATTCGGTCGTGATGAAGAACGTATCGCTATGGAAGCAAAGAAGATTTACTTCGCTGGGACCGGTTTAACAACGACATCGGCAACTTCCGCGTCTGTGACTTTGATGTTGTCGAAGTGAGCAACTTTGAATTCAAACGTGTCGCCATCTTCGTCAAAAGTCATCCCGCCAACGCAGCCCAAAATCGTATCGAAATTTTCAGGCTTGGCTCCGCCATCACCAGCATTGCCGTAAAACTTCGAAAACGGAAACTGCACGCGGTACCACTTTCCGTCCGCTTTAATTTTGTTTTGCGGAACGAAAAACTCCCAATACGAATACCCCGTATCCACCTGGTTCAGTAACTGAAAGTAAAAATTCGCTTCGTCCTCAACCGGCTGGCCGGGCTTCACCATGACATCAACTTGAAACGTCTTGAAGCGGCTCAGGTTTCGCGGCACACCCGTTGACGCCAGACCGCTCCATTTGGCGGCCCATTTGACTTCAGAAAAATCGCCCGCGTCTTTGGATGTATTCTGACGACCAAGCGAATCCTGAAAGTCATTGTCAAATCGCGACACATTAAAAATACCGCCCTTCTGATAGTCCTCTAATAGCAATTCGTCTGCTGTTGCGTTGACCGAACAAAGAAACGTGAGAGCAACGAGTGGTAGAGTTTGACGCATCGTGTCTTCCTTAGCGTTTGTCGTGAAATTAACGGAGCGATTTTATTCTAAGATTCGGCGAGCCGACGACCGAGCGAGAGTGGACATTCAACTCCAGGCACGCCGAAAAAAATCAATCCAGTTGCCATGCATTATACCGGTGATGTCTGAGTCGGAGTAGTTACGATCGCTAAGCAGTTCTCCGATCTTCTGCAGGTCGGCGATCGTTTCCAGATCACACGGCGATTGCTCTTTACCGAAGCCACCATCCAGGTCGCTGCCAATGCCACAGTGTTTCGTGTTGCCTGCCAGTTGACAGATGTGATCGATGTGATTGACTGCGTCGGCCAGACAGACCGTCGCTGGGTCGGTCTGCCCCTTGATCCAGCCTGGCCGAATCATCCAGGAATCCAGCGCGAGTCCAATGACTGCGTCGCGATGCAGAAGGGCCTGGATTTGTTTGTCCGTTAGCTGTCGATCACCTGGAACCAGTGAACGGCAATTGTGATGACTTGCAAGAACCGGACCGGTGTAAATTTCCAGTGCCTGCCAAAAGCAATCATCGGAAAGATGAGTCACATCAAGCAGCATCCCGACGCGATCCATTTCGCGAAGCAATTCGGGACCTCGTTCCTTGAGCCCTCCTTCACTACCAGTGCCGTGTCCGTAATCATCTGGCCCGTAATGCGCCGGTCCAAGAATTCGCAGCCCCATCTTATACCAACGTTCAACATAAGACGGATCAGGAATCGCCCAACTGCCTTCCATACTGAGCACAAAGCCAATCGGAGCATCGCCAACGGGCTTATCATCGAGAAGTTCCACATGCTGATTAAATGCCGTCAGATCGGTCAGTTCGGAGAATTGACCGAGCTCAACCATTGACCGGTACCACGCCAGCTGCCCCTGCATCGCGGCAAACGCGGCTTCGCGCGACTGATAGAACGTGCGTGGCGCTTGCGGACGTTTGAATCGTGGCAACAGAGTGGCAATCACCATGCCGATGTTACCGTCTCGCAAAGCGGGCACCGAAGTCGTCGCATCACCCGGAACAGCCTCGCTGAACTGCTGCTCAAATTCGCGAATGGTGGACACTGGCTGCAATAGGTCTCGATTCCATTCGAGTGCATTCCATGCAAGGTCAAGGTGCGCATCGAAGATCAGCATGTCTGGGAATCGATTTTCAACAGGAGAGAAACGAAATGACATCGGCCACAATATTTCGGAAAAGCGTCACCGATATATCACACAGCGGTCGGCTTATTTCTAAAGCAGAAAACAGTCAGCAGGAGCCAGCCAAGCAATTGCAAAGTACCGCCGATCGGCGCGACAAGTCCCCACGTAACGCCGCACCACTTTGGTCCACAAACCACAAGCACGTACAATGCGCCGGAGAACAGGAGAATTCCACCAACAAAACAAAACGCGGTGGCGTTTAATAGCTTCGACGGTCTCTGTCGCATCAGCAAGCCAACGCCGAACAATGCGAGCGCATGCCACATTTGATACCTGACACCAGTACGAAAGTCCTGCAGGTATTTGAACGACGCGGGCTGTTCCATTCCGGCAATTTTTTTCGGCGGCGTATCGGCGTATTTTCGTTCAAGGAAACCAGGACGCGAATCACTTCCGGATAAACCATGAGCACCAAAGGCACCCGTCAACACCGCAAGAAATCCGAAAGTCGCGGCCAGAGTCAGACACATTCGAGCGGACATGAAAACAACTTTGGCTGAATAGACGGCACAAAAAAAAAAATCAAAAAGACTTGAGTCAAGTTTCGCAGTTTGAGGTCACGAAACCGAAGCAAACTCAGCAATTCTATTGGACTTCTGCCAAATTCGCACCTCAAAGAAATCGTATTGACCCGTTTGGCCGGTTCTCTTAACGTCCGCGGTGTCGCTGCTCAAGGCGACTCCTTTCTGTCTCTCCTCACGAATCTCATTGGCTTCGCTTCACTCTCCGGCGGCATCCTTTCCTAATTGTGCTCGCTTTGAAGTCTGTCAACGAATTCGCATTCTCACATCTCCGCTGCCAATTTCCGTTCGGAACCCAACCTCGGCAGTCTTCTGGAGGCAATTCGATGAATCGTTTCGCAATGTTCTGTACCGGTCTGCTTCTTATGTGCTCAATGACAGGCTGTTGCCTGATGCACGGCCTTGGCGGAGGCTACGGTGCTGGTTATGGTGGCTATCCTGGCGGTGGCGGCTGTGGAAGCTGCGGCGGTGGCTGCGGTGTTGCACCTGGCGGCTATCCTTCAGCTTTTGCACCGGGCAGAGCTCAACAGGCATTCGCCCCAGGCATGATACCCCAAACAGCATTCGCTGGCGGCTATCCGGCAGTGGCTATGGATCCGCTGCCAACGATCATTCGATAACCTTCGACCCACGGTTACCGGCAGCGATCTGCGAGATTCACGACATCAATCTCGCATTTCTTTGTTGAGGCACGTCTACGTTTGCAGCGCGACATCCGTTGTTGAATTGATCGCGAAGGAAACGTGACCGCTGTTGAACTCCCTTTGGACGAAGTCTGCTTCGTCTCTCCGTTGAGGCACCGAGCGATTCCTTCCCTTCGAATCGCCCGGTGCTTCCTCCTGCGCTCTCACTTTGAATCGGCGCACAAAAAAGCGAACCATCTGGTAGATGGTTCGCCCTGATTTTCATTTCGCCAAAGCAGCTGCTAGTTCGTAAAGCTCTTCTCTCCGCGGCCGGTTGCTTGATCACATACAATGATTGCGTTGCAATCTCCCTCATCTGCAACATCAAAGTAAGAAGCACCAGACGTTGAAGCTTTGACGCCGCCCTGTGTCTTGAAGGAAGTAATTCCACTGATCGTGTAGCTCTGATCAATGTTCCCGATCGCATCGCCGAGGTCGCTCATTTCTGCGACGACAGCACACTGCAATTCGACCAATCCAACGATCATGCCGATTACGAGAATTGTTCCAATCAAAACGATTTCAGCGGATAATATGACTCCGTTTTCGTCGTTCCATAACTTGTTCAACATCAGTGAGTACCTTTCGGGAAGAGCCATCGAAAGCGTTCGAACGAACGCAGGAAGTGATGGCTTTAAAAGTGGCACGTACTGTTCCAAAATCACTGTCAGGTAATCCAAATCAAGACGTAAGCCACGACGACGCGACTATGACCTCAGTTTCAGACATCAAGTATTTCGGATTTCTTTGGGACACAACAGAAGGTCGAAAGAATGCCGCACGGGAACATTAACGTTTTGTAAAGCGAGTGGTTTCACAAAACCTGCCATGCCTTGACAACAGCTACCGTGTTGTCAGAGAGCGTTCGAGGAATGCCTGGTCGTGATGTTTCACAAACACAACACGTCATCGAAACTGTTTTGTTTGATTAACTCAAAACAGCTGTTGGGACTCAACTTCGGGTTCGTAGCTCGACGGATCCAAACGCGAATCAACCCCAGTTGCAAGTCATAGCAGATTACTCAGCCCGGACGATTCTGAATCGGTCTCCCAAAGAAGAAGATCGTCCTCGGCTCACCAGCAAATGGCCGATTGCAAAGAAACAGGCAAGCCCGACGTGACAAGCTCTTACGAGATTCCGGGAACAGATCAACGCCCAACTCGGCTGAGCCCAATCGAACCCCCGACGGTAAGGGGGCCATCAGAGTCACTGCGATCGCCGATTTAACAGATGGCATTCCCTATAGTCTGCTGACTTTCCACATCTATCTACGGCGCGCTGAATATCGCTGGCTAAGAGTGGACGCTTTACGACGAGCAGACGTTCCGGAAACTCAGGCCCAAAACGACTATGCTGCTCTGCCGCAACTACCGAATTGAGGTGCCGGTCGGTCGATCGGCGATCTGAAGTTGGCTGCGCACGGTACCTTTCCAGTGTCGAATATCGATCAGGTATGGCACCAAAGAACGATCGAAGCCTTCATAGCTTTGATACTCCGAAATTCGTTCCAGCTTTTGCACAACTGTCAATTCGGCCGGGTGACCGGAAAGAGGTGATCGCCCCCAGACAACTTGCGAGCCGCCTTCGGCACCAATGCGAAACTGCAGATCATCAATGCTCTCCGCAGCAGAAGATCGTCGCGGCGCAATGATCGACTGCAAACCGAGAGCATTCCACCACGACTGACC